>JAYRTK010000010.1:0-24550 GCA_041919595.1 Lysobacteraceae bacterium | reverse complement strand
CCCGGGGCGGCCTCGGTCGCGATGCTTTCCTGCGTTTCCAGCGCGGCGAGACTCGCGATCGGTTGGGTCGGGCCGATGCCGACCACCATCACGCGGTCGAGTTCGCCGCTTTCGATCATCCGTGCGGCGAAGGACAGCGCACTGAAACCGCCGGCGCTGGATTCGCCGTAGACGACCACGTTCGAGCCGCGGAAGCCGGTCGCCATCGCCACGAACTGCCCGACCTGCGAGGGAATGCCGCGCACGTAGGAGAAATCCGGGCTTTCGTCGTACATCAGCGTCGCCAGCGGTCGCTCGTCGGTCTCGTGCATCACCGCGATCTTCTGGATGCTTTCGCCGAGCTCCGCGCCATTGGTGCTGCCGACGGCGATCACGATGCCCGAGCGCAGCGCCAGCGCCGGATCCTCGAGGACGCGTCCACCGACCGCGTCGCGCGCGACCGCGACGGCGGCGAGGCCGGCGTAGTTCGCGTACTTCCGGCTGTTGGCCCATTGTTCGCCCTGCGGCCAGGCGATCTCGCCCCAGGCGATCGGCGCCACCGGCCACGGCTGCAATTCCTCGTGCCGGGCGGGATCGGCATAGATCCGGTGAGTGAAGAAATGGGTGCCGGCGTCCATGGCGTCGAGCACCTTGTCGGCGCCGTTGCCGGCGGGCGAGATCAGACCGATTCCGGTCACGAAGATCCTAGACATGGGCGACCTCCCTGTTTTCGTCGCGGCTCCCGTCGGTGTTCCCGTCGCCGCCCGCTTCCTGGCGCGCGCCGTCGATGCGCGGCATCACGCCGCCCCAGAGGCTGAATCCGCCGTCGACCGTGATCGTCTGGCCCACGATCCATGCCGCTTCGTCCTGGCACAGCATGGCCACGACATCCGCGCTGTTGTCCACCGTGGTCATGCGCTCGCCGCGCCAGGGCGAAATCGACAGTTCGTGGATCGCCGCGCGATCGAAATCGGGACGGACTTTGAGCACATCGGTCCTGACCAGACCGGGGCGGACGCAATTCGCCACGATGCCGTACGGCGCCAGTTCGTAGGACAGATATTCGGTCATCACTTCGAGACCGCTCTTGGCGATCGCGAACAGGCCGCCGCGCGGCACGATCGATGTGGTGGTGGAGTTGGTGATGGTGATGAAACGCGCGCCGGAACGGTCGCGCATCAGCGGGATCGCGTGTTTGGCCAGCAGCCAGGTGGAACGCGCGTTGGTGTCCTGCACGAACTGCCAGTCCGGCAGCGCGGCTTCCTCCAGCCACGCGAACTTGGTCGCGGCGGCGTTCTGGACGAGGATGTCGAGGCCGCCATGGCGCTTGCCGACGCTGGCGAGCAAGGCTTCGATTTCGTCAGGCTGCGAGATGTCGGCCTGGTGCAGGCTGACTTCGACGCCCTGTTCCTCCAGTTCCTTGCGCAGCGCCTTGGCCGGGCCCGCGCGGTCGACGTAGTTCACGCAGACCTTGCATCCCCACGCGGCGAGCTTGCGGGTGATGCCCGCGCCGATGCCGCGCGAGCCGCCGGTGATCAACGCGATCTTTCCCTTGAGAGGTTGGGCCTTGTCGGCCTGGAATTCGTTGTCCATATCGCATTCCTGTGTTTTTGGGGGCGACCGCGATCGGCTGCGTCGCCCGGAGGGGCGACGCAGTGCCGGTATCGGTCGGAACGATGCGCTCAGCCGGTCGCTTGACCGCGTCGGGCCATCACCACGGTCATCCTGCCGATCGCGATCGTGTCGCCGGATTCGTAGAACACCCGGCGCACGGTCTTGAGCAGGCCCGCGCGTTCGCTGAGCTCCTCCGAATGTTCCACCTCGGTCGTGAAGTAGAACGGCGTGTCCGGATAGAGCGGGCGCACGAAGTCCCAGGTCAGCGTCTTCAGGCCGATGATCGCGCCCGGCATGCCGTGCTGGACGGCCCAGCCGGAGGTGATCGAATGGATGAAGCCGCCGGGAACGATGCGTTGTCGATGCGTGGTCGAACGCGCGAAGTCGTCGCTGTCGTGCACCGGATGCTTCTCGCCCATCAGGTCCAGCAACTGGTCGAGCAGGGGCGTGCCGAACACGATCGGTCCGAACTTCCGGACCGGCGCGGCGAGGAGATCCTCGAAATACAGCAGGCGCCTGCCGTCCGACGGACGTGTCTGCGGCGCGACCGCGCCGTCGGCGATGTCGATGCTCATGACGGCCTCCCTCGCGGACTGCGCGGGCGGATCACGGTGCGTCCGCCATCGACGGTGATGGTCTGACCCTGGATGTAGTCGGACGCGTCGCTGCAGAGGAACCCGACGATCCCGGCGATGTCATCGGGAACGCCCCAGCGGTTGCCGGGCTCGGGCGGGCCGAGTTGCGCGGACACCGCTTCGGTCATGTCGGTGAGGATGCGACCCGGCGCCACGCTGTTGACGCGGATGCCCTTGCGTCCGACCTCCGAGGCGAGCGCGCGGGTGAGGGCATCGAGCCCGCCCTTCGACGCGGCATAGGCGGCCTGACCGCTGCCGGGCATCCGTGCGGACACGGAAGAGATGTTCACGATCCGGCCCCAGCCCTGATCCATCATCGTCGGGATCACCGCGCGCGACATCAGGAACGGCGCGGTGAGATTGACGCGCAGCACCCGTTCCCATTGCGGTAGACGGGTGAGCATCACCAGCTGATCGTCGATGACGCCGGCATTGTTGACGAGGATGTGAACCCCGCCTTCGCGATCGACCACGCGGTCGACCAGATCCTTCACTTCGGCTTCGTCGCCGACATCGGCGCGGTGGGCGGTCGCGCTGCCGCCGTCGGCTTCGATCTCCGACGCCACCTGCTGCGCCGCGTCGCCGGCGTCACGATAGACGACGTGGACGCGGATGCCCTGTTGCGCGAGGTTCCGGCAAACGGCCGCGCCGATACCTCGCGAGCCACCTGTGACGATGGCCACTCTCTGTTGTTCCGTCATGATTTGTCCTTGGATTGTTCGGGAGATTCGTATCGGAAAAACGGATCGAATCGACCGGAGAAATCAGGACGTGACCGGTGTGGAAATGGCGTCGACGATGGATTGCAGGGAGCCGCGATGCACGGCCTTGTTGGCGCTCCAGGTGTCGAGATCGAAGTCGCTGCCGATGTTGCGGCGGATCTTGCGTACCAGCTGGAGAATGTCGAGAGAATCGAGGCCGAGCGTGTCGGTCAGCGTGTCCTGCGGCTTGATCGTGGCGTCGGCGAGACTCGGTTTGACTTCCTTGATGATGACGACCAGACGGCTGAAAACGTCCTGTTCAGCGGTATCGTTCATTGCGAGGCTTCCTTAATGGTGGGGTGAATTCGACTTGCCTGTCGTAGGGAACCATCCTGTTCCTGCAACTACCCTGTTCCGCAAAGCCAACTGCTTTGGATCACCACGATCGACACTATCACGGCAAATACTTCGAAAACGTGAAATCGGTCTTCGACGATCGTCGAACGGATATCCCTCCCGTTTCAGGGCGAACGCGATCTTTTCAGGGGCCGGCGCGGCGCGCGGCGCCGGCCGTTCAACGGTTCGGCGCGAGGGTCGAGAGCAGTCCGCGAGCGGTGCGGATGCGAGTCTCGGCGTCGGGCAGATCGAGCGTCATCCGCAGCTTGTCCGGGCCGTCCATCCGGTAATGCTTCGGCTGGCCCTGGATCAGGCGGATCACCGACATCGGATCGACATCGGGTTTCTCGACGAACTGGATGCGGCCGCCGGTGGCGCCGAGATCGAGTTTGCGGATGCCCAGCGCGGTCGCGTCGAGCTTGAGTTCGGCGATGGCGAACAGATGCTTGGCCGGATCCGGCAGCAGGCCGAAGCGGTCGATCATTTCCACCTGCAGCTCGCGCAAACGATCCGCATCGCGCGCGCTGCTGATCCGCTTGTACAGGGTCAGGCGGGTATGCACGTCCGGGAGGTAATCCTCCGGGATCAGCGTCGGCAGATTGAGTTCGACTTCCGCGCCGCGCTGCTCTTCCAGTTCCATGCCGAGCGCGTCGACGCCCGGCAGTCGCCCCTGGCGGATGCTGCGCACCGCGCGTTCGAGCAGTTCGGTGTAGAGCGAGAATCCGACTTCGGCCATCTGGCCGCTCTGGTCTTCGCCGAGCAGTTCGCCGGCGCCGCGGATTTCCAGATCATGCGTGGAGAGGGTGAAGCCGGCGCCGAGCTCGTCCATCGAGGCGATCGCGTCCAGCCGCTTGCGCGCATCGGCGGTGATGCTGCGCCCGTCGGGAATCACCAGATACGCGTAGGCGCGGTGATGGGAGCGGCCGACGCGACCGCGCAATTGATGCAGCTGCGCCAGGCCGAACTTGTCGGCGCGATTGATGATGATCGTGTTGGCGTTGGGGATGTCGATGCCCGATTCGATGATCGTCGAACACAGCAGCACGTTGAAGCGCTGCTTGTGGAAATCCAGCATCACCCGTTCGAGATCGCGTTCCGGCATCTGCCCGTGGGCGATGCCGATCCGCGCTTCCGGTACCAGCGCTTCGAGATCCCGCTGCATGCGACCGATGCTTTCGACGTCGTTGTGCAGGAAATACACCTGGCCACCGCGCGACAGTTCGCGTTGGAACGCTTCGCGCAACTGGGTGTCGTCCCAGGGTACGACGAAGGTCTGCACCGCGAGTCGATGCGCCGGCGGCGTGGCGATGATCGACAGATCGCGCAGCCCGGTCATCGCCATGTTGAGCGTGCGCGGAATCGGGGTGGCGGTGAGCGTGAGCAGATGCACGTCGGCGCGCAGCGCCTTCAGCGCTTCCTTCTGGCGCACGCCGAAGCGCTGCTCCTCGTCGACGATGACCAGACCCAGGTCCTTGAACTTCACGTCCGCCTGCAGCAGGCGATGGGTGCCGACGATCACGTCGATGACGCCGTCGGCGACCTTTTCCAGTTCGGACTTGATCTCTTTCGCGGTCTTGAATCGCGACAGCACTTCGACCCGCAGCGGCCAATCGGCGAAACGGTCGCGGAAATTGCGGTAATGCTGCTCGGCCAGCAGCGTGGTGGGCACCAGTACCGCGACCTGTTTGCCGGCGATCGCGGCGGCGAAGGCGGCGCGCACCGCGACTTCGGTCTTGCCGAAGCCCACGTCGCCGCAGACGACGCGGTCCATCGGACGCGACGACCCGAGATCGCGCAGCACCGCTTCGATCGCGGCCAACTGGTCCGGTGTCTCCTCGAACGGGAAGGTCGCGGCGAACGGTTCGTAGAGGCCGCGATCGATGTCCAGCGCGAGCCCCGCGCGGGCATGGCGCTTGGCCTGGATTTCGAGCAGTTCCGCGGCAACGTCGCGGACCTTTTCCGCGGCCTTCTTCTTGGCCTTGGCCCAGGCTTCGCCACCGAGCGAATGCAGCGGCGCGGTTTCCGGCGATGCGCCGGAGTAGCGGCTGACCAGATGGAGTTGGGTCACCGGCACATACAGCCGGTCGCCCTTGGCGTATTCGATATCGAGATACTCGCCGGTCTGTCCGCCGGCCTCCAGCGTCACCAGCCCGCGATAGCGGCCGACGCCATGGTCCTCATGCACCACCGGCGCGCCTTCGCTGAGTTCGCCGAGGTCACGGATGATCGCTTCGGGTTCGCGCCCCGCGCGTTTGCGCCGGCGCGGCTGCGAAGCGCGCTCGGGAAACAACTGCCGCTCGGTGATCACGATCCACGGCGTGCCGTCGCCGCCGTCCACGGCGAAGCCGTCGTCCAGCGGCGCGACCGCGATGAGCGCGCGTTCCGCATCGCCGGTCGCGGCGAGGAATTCGCCGAAGCCGGCGACGGTGCGTGGATGCAGACCGGCGCCGTGCAGGGTTTCGAGCAGCGCCTCGCGCCTGCCGGCGGAGTCGGTCGCGATCAGCAACCGCCCCGGATACGCGGAGAGGAACGATTTCAGCGCCGCTGCCGGTTCCGCATCCTTCGCCATCAGCGGCAGATCGGGGGCGGGCTGCGCACCGATCGCCAGGGCTTCGTCGTGGCGTGGATGGGTCGCGCCGCACAGTTCGATGCGGCGGCCGCGGTTGAGTCGCTCGCGCAGCGCGTCCGGCGGCAGATACAGGTCGGCCGGCGGCAGCACCGGCTGTTCGATGTCGTGGCGACGCTGCTCGTAGCGTTCCGCGGTCCCGCGCCAGAACTGATCCGCCGCTTCCTGCACGCCGTCGCCCAGGACCGGCAGCGTCGAGGCGTGGAGGTAGTCGAACAGGGTCGCGGTCTCGGTGAAGAACAGCGGCAGGTAATACTCGATGCCCGCCGGCGTCAGCCCTGCCTTGAGATCCTGGAACAGGCCGCTGCGACGGGTGTCGATGTCGAAGCGGTCGCGCAGCGTGTCCATCGCGCGCTTCAGGGCGTCGCCCTCCAGCGGTACCTCGCGCCCGGGCAGCAGCCGCACCGATGCGAACTTCTCCAGCGATCGCTGCGATTCGGGATCGAACGTGCGGATCGTTTCGATCTCGTCGTCCAGCAGTTCGAGGCGATAGGGCGCGTCCGCGCCCATCGGATACACGTCGAGCAGCCCGCCGCGCACCGCGAAGTCGCCGGGATCGAACACCTGCGGGACATTGCGGTAACCGGCGCCTTCCAGCCGGCGCTTCTCCGCATCCAGATCCAGCCGCTGTCCGGCCTGCACGTCGAAACTGCTGCCGACGAGGTGCGACAGCGGCGCCAACCGCTGCATCAGCGTCTGCACCGGCACCACCACGACGCCGCGATGCAGCGAGGGCAGTCGATGCAGCGCGGCGAGCCGCTGCGAGACGATGTCCGGATGCGGGCTGAAGCGGTCGTAGGGCAGGGTTTCCCAGTCCGGGAAATGCAGCACCGGCAGCGCGCCGTCGCCGCCGCTCAGCGTGCGCAGATCATGTTCGAGTTGATGCGCCGACTGGTTGTCGCGGGTGACCGCCAGCAGCGGTGCGTCGTGGTCGCGCGCCAGGCGCACGAGCGCCCATGCGAGCGCGCTGGCGCTCGCCGGATTGCGCCACCAGGCGCGCGATTGTCCCGGTTTCGGGAGCAGCGTGAGGGACGTGGACATCATCGAGGTCGCTAGTCTAGCCGACCGCGCAAACGGCATCCGCTCATCGGACGGGAGGTTGCCGCGTCGCAGGGCGCCGGGGTAGCGTGGTCGCGGGCTGCCGTGGTCGCGGTGATGCCGACGATGAGGGGCGGGGTGGTCCACATGCCGGAGTACGGCCGTATCCGGATGCGTGCCGGATGCGTGCCGACTCCTTCCGCACCTGTTCCGTTCAAGGGAGTGAATCGTCGTGAATATCCTGTCTGTCCATCCGCGGACGACGTCCGCCGCGCGTCGCCGTGTTTTCGTCGTCGCGCTTCTTCTCGTGGCGGGGTTGTTGTTCTCACTGTCGGGAGCCGCCATCCCGCCGACGCCGGCGAACGGCTGGATCACCTACACCTACTACGATGCGCAAGGTCAGGTCGTCGGTCAGAAATCCGTGACCTATTGTCCGGGCATGGAGCCCTTCGCATGGGGCGTCCGGACCAACCGCTTCACCTACGTGACGGGCATCTGCTCCATCTCGCCGGAACGCTGAGGCCGGCAGGCGATTCCGTGCGGCGATGCCGCGCGGAATCGCCGTGCAAACCCGCTGCCCGAACCCGCCGCGGCCGGGCATCGTGCCGTTCCGTCGTGGCGATCAGTCGAGCGTGAGACTGACCCGGACCAGCCCCGGGGCATCGGAGTGGCAGCGGCGGAAGCCGAGCGATTCGGCCAGGCCCAGCATCGCGGTATTGTGTTCGAGCACGTCGCCGTAGAGGCGCGTGAGCTGTTTGCGGCGGGCCCAGCGCACCAGACGCAGCATGAGCAGACGGCCCAGCCCCATGCCGCTGATGAAATGACTGACCAGAATGGCGAATTCGGCTTCGCGGGTGCCGGGGTCGATCGCGATCCGCGCGACCGCACCGATCAGGGCCTCTCCGGGCGGCATCGGTTCCGCCGCGACCAGCGCGAATTCGAGTTCCGGATCCGGGTGGGCGAGGCGTGCCGCGACTTCCGGCGTCAGTTCCTTGATCGCGTAGAGGAACCGCTGGCGGACCTCGTCCGGTCGCAGCAGGCTGAACCCCGCACGCAGCGGTTCCGCGTCTTCGGGGCGGATCGGACGGATCAGTACTTCGCGACCGTCGAGCAGTCGCTTGTACTCGTGCCAGGGCGGGAGCCGGTCGCGTCTCACGGCGAGCATCTTCGCACAGCCCGGAGACGGGTGTATGAAGGCCCCGGCGCCCGCCGGGACGCGATCCTGGGGATCGTCCCGGGGTATCCTCGCGGCATGACGCCCGACGCCCTCCGCCAACGGGTCGCCTCCTGGCCCGGGGTGACCGAAGACATCAAATGGGGCGGCGACCTGGTCTTTTCGGTCGGCGGCAAGATGTTCTGCGTGATCGACACCGTCCCGGCCGACGCCGGCGGCAGCGCTCGCCTGAGCTTCAAGGTCGAAGAGGCCCGTTTCCTCGAATACACCGATCGCCCGGGCATCCTCCCCGCACCCTACATGGCCCGCGCGCACTGGATCAGTCTGGTCGCGCCGGACGCGCTGCCGGCCGCGGAGCGCGACGCGCTGATCCGCCGCAGTTACGAACTGGTGCGGGCGAAGTTGACGAAGACCATGCAGCGGGAACTGGGCGACGGCTGAGCGGCGCACGGCGCGTGCGCAATCTCCGGCGACGGCCGCTTCGTGCGCGAGGCATCGTCCCCGGACATGGTCGCCCGGGGCGAAGGCGGGCGCTCAGGCGGCTTTCGGCTTGCCGCGCAGCTTCGAGAGCAGGGTCAACGCACCGACCACGAGGGCGCCCGCGACGATCCCGACCGCCGCGTCGAACAGCATCTGCAGCAGCCAGCCCATCGTGCCGTGGGTGTGGGGCTCGATGACATGGTGCAGCGGCGGTATGCCGTGGACGAGGATGCTGCCGCCGACCAGGAACATCGCCGCGGTGCCGGCCACCGACAGGAATTTCATCAGCAGCGGCGCGCCGCGCAGGATCAGGCCGCCGAGGGTGCGCTTGAAACCGGCCCAGGCGTTCGCCGCGGTGTCGCGATTGAGGGCAAGGCCGAGATCGTCGAGCTTGACGATGCCGCCGACCAGACCGTAGACACCGACGGTCATGATCACCGAGATCGCGGCGAGCACGGTGAGCTGGCGCATGAAATCGGCGTCGGCCACGGTGCCGAGCGAGATCACGATGATTTCGGCGGAGAGGATGAAATCGGTGCGGACCGCGCCCTTGATCTTGTCCTTCTCGAACTGGACCATGTCGACCTTCTCGTCCTGCACCGCCTGGACGAGTTCCTTGTGGTGCTGGTCGTCCTCGGTCTTGCTGTGCAGGAACTTGTGCGCGAGCTTTTCGACGCCCTCGTAGCAGAGGAAGGCGCCGCCGATCATCAGCAGCGGCGTGATCAGCGGGATGTTGATGTCGCGGGAATGCAGCCAGTGCTCCAGCGCGCTGATCGCGAGCGCGGCCGGCACCAGGATGATCTTGTTGACCATCGAGCCCTTGGCCACCGCCCAGACCACCGGCAGTTCGCGGTCGGCGTGGATGCCGGACACCTGCTGTGCGTTGAGCGCGAGATCGTCGCCGAGGACGCCGGCGGTCTTCTTGGTGGCGACCTTGGTCATCACCGACACGTCGTCGAGCAGGGTGGCGATGTCGTCGATGAGGGCGAACAGGCTGGATCCGGCCATGGGTGTTCCGATCGTGCGGGCGGGCGGCGGATTGTCGCATACCCGCTTCGACCGGCTCCGCGGAGGTTCACGCGGGCGGGCGCAGCCAGTCGGTCCGGGTCGAGGCGCCGGCTTCGCCGAGGGCATCGCGCAGGGCCTCGGCGGCCGGCCGCGCGGTCGCATCGAAGCGCCAGGGCGCGTTCAGCACCAGCAGGCCGCTGCCGTTCATCCGCAGCGGGGAATCGTCAGGTCGCACCAGCAGTTCGCAGAGCAGCGCGGATTTCGCCTCGATCGCCGCCGCCGCGCGATAGAACGGCATCAGCGCGCTGCGACGCTTGATCGGGTACCACAACGCCACCACCGCCTGCGGCCAGCGACCGAGGGCATCGCGGATCGCGGCGAGCGCGATGTCGAATTCGTCGAGCTGGGCTTCGTAGGGCGGGTCGATCAGGACCAGGCCGCGCGCGAACCGCTGCCCCGCGACCTTCGGCGGCAGCAGCGCGCGCATCGCCGCATAGCCGTCGCGGACATGGACCGCGACCCGCGAGTCGTCACCGACCGCACGCTTGAGCAGCGCGGCGTCGTCCTCGCGCAGTTCACAGCAGGCGATCCGGTCCTGCGCGCGCAGCGCATGCGCGAGCAGCCAGGGCGAACCGGGATACGCGGTTTCGCCGCGGGTCGTCCTGCAGGCGGCCACGGCGTCGAGGTAACGCCGCACGGACGGTTCCGCGGGCGGCGCGGCCAGCAGGCGGTCGATGCCGCCCGCCGCCTCGCCGGTCCGTCGGGCCTCGTCCCCGCCCAGCGCGTACAGGCCCGCGCCGGCGTGGGTGTCCAGCGCGAACAGGGGCGCCGGTTTGGCGGTCAGCGCGTCGCACAACGCCAGCAGCAACACGTGCTTGAGCGCATCGGCGTGGTTGCCGGCGTGGAAGGCGTGGCGGTAATTCATGCGGCCGTTGGTGCCCGGGCGGGCGGATGCGAGGCGGGTGCGCCATGGTATGCGAAGTGCCGCGTCGCGAAACCGGCCGGCCCGCGGCCTACAATGCCGGCGACGCCCTTTCGCGACCCGCCATGGCCGCCACGCCCACGTCCAGCACCATCCTGATCGCCGAAGACGAGACCGCCATCGCCGACACGGTCGTGTACGCGCTGCGCGCCGAAGGCTTCGCGGCCGAACACGTCCTGCTCGGCGGTGCGGTGGTGCCGAGACTGCAGGCCGGCGGTGTCGATCTGATCGTGCTCGACATCGGTCTGCCCGATGTCACCGGCTTCGAGGTCTGTCGCGCGATCCGCGCCTTCAGCGAGGTTCCGGTGATCTTCCTCACCGCCCGCGACAGCGAGATCGACCGCGTGGTCGGCCTCGAACTCGGTGCCGACGATTACGTGGTCAAGCCGTTCTCCCCGCGGGAACTCGTCGCCCGCGTGCGTGCGCGCCTGCGCCGGCGCGCGCAGGCCGACGCGGCCAGCTGGCGCGCGCACGGTGCGTTCGAGATCGACCGCGAGGGTCGACGCATCCGCTATCGCGGCCGCGCGCTCGACCTCACCCGCTACGAATACGGTCTGCTCGAAGTGCTGCTGCAGCGTCCCGGCGCGGTGCTGTCGCGGTCGCAGCTGATGGACCGGGTCTGGGCGGACGCGCTGGACAGCGGCGATCGCACCGTCGACACCCACATCAAGACCCTGCGCGCCAAGCTGCGGGTGGTCGACGACGCGTCCGGCGCGACCGCGGACCCGATCCGCACCCACCGCGGTCTCGGCTACTCGCTCGAATGCGACGGCTGAGCGGCGCGTCATGAGCACCCTGCCGACATGAAGATCGGTCTGCGCATCCTGCTGGGGTATTTCCTGATCGTGGCGTTGGCCGCGCTGCTGCTGGGGCGGGTGTTCCTGCAGGAAGTGAAGCCCGGCGTGCGCCAGGCGATGGAGGACACGCTCGTCGACACCGCCAATCTGCTGGCGGAGCAGGCCAAGGACGATCTGCTGGCCGGGCGCATGGCCGACGGCCGCTTCGCCGAACATGTGCGCACGCTCACCGACCGCGATCTCGGTGCCGAGATCTGGGGCTTCAACAAGCGCAAGGTCAGCACCCGCATCTACGTCACCGACGCCCGCGGCATCGTGGTGTTCGATTCCAGCGGCGAGGACCTTGGCAAGGACTATTCGCGCTGGAACGATGTCTATCTCACCCTGCGCGGGCAGTACGGCGCGCGCTCGTCGCGCAGCGATCCCGCCGACGAAAGCAGCTCGGTGATGCATGTGGCCGCGCCGATCAAGCTGCGCGAGCAGGGCCGCGAACGCATCGTCGGCGTGCTCACCGTGGCCAAGCCCAACCAGACCATCGCGCCGTTCATCGCGCGCAGCCAGGGCGTGATCCTGCGCTGGGGGGCGGTGCTGCTCGGCGTGGCCCTGGTCATCGGACTGGTCGCCGCCTGGTGGCTCTCGCGCCAGCTCGGTGCGCTGCGCCGTTATGCCGATGCGGTCACCGCCGGCGAACGCGCGAGTCCGCCCGACAGCGCCGGCGAATTCGGCGATCTCGGCCGTGCGCTGGAGACGATGCGGGCCCGGCTCGAAGGCAAGCAGTACGTCGAGCAGTACGTCCATGCGCTGACCCACGAACTGAAGAGCCCGCTTGCCGCGATCCGCGGCAGCGCCGAACTGCTGGAGTCGTCGCCGGCGATGCCGGACGCCGACCGCGCCCGTTTCGTCGCCACCATCCGCGCCCAGAGCGAGCGCATGGCGGAGATGATCGACAAACTGCTCGCGCTGGCCGCGGTCGAACACCGGCAGCGGATCGAACAGCCGCAGTTGCTGGATCTGCGCGTGATCGCCGACGAGGCCGCGGAGCGCATCGCGCCGAAGTTCGCGCAGAAATCGCTGCGTCTCGATGTGACGGAAGAGGCCGACGTGCGCGGGCTGCGGGTGTCCGGCGACGCCTTCCTGCTGCGGCAGTCGTTGCTCAACCTGCTGGAGAACGCGGCGGACTTCGCGCCCCCGGGCAGTACGGTCGAACTGCGGCTGCGCCGGGATGCGGACCGCATCGGCGTGGATGTCTGCGATCGCGGCCCGGGCGTGCCGGACTACGCGCTCGATCGCGCGTTCGAGCGGTTCTATTCGTTGCCCCGTCCCGAAGGCGGCAGCCGCAGCAGTGGCCTGGGCCTGTGCTTCGTCGCCGAGGCGGTGGAGTTGCACGGTGGCACCGTCGCGCTGGCCAATCGCGAAGCGGGCGGAGCGCTGGCCTCGATGGTGCTGCCCGCGGCCTGAGGACGGCGCCGCGGCAGCGGCGCCTGCCGGGTTCACTCCGACTTCACACAAGCGCCATCGGCGCCCCGCAGATCGCGCCGAGACTGCCCCCGTCCACAACGCCGGAGGCGGTTATGCGCTTGTTGCTGAAGATTCTGATGGTGGTTGGCATGACCATCCTGTTGCTCGTTCCGTTGATGATGATCCGCGGCACCATCCAGGAGCGGCAGTACTACCGCGACGAGGCGGTGCGCACGATCGCGCGCAGCACCGCCGGCGGTCAGGCGCTGTCCGGCCCGGTGTTGGTGGTGCCCTATGTCGAAACCGTCGAAGTCGAGGAGAAGAACGACAAGGGCGAAGTGATCCGCAAGGTCAAGCGCGACGGCGAATCCGGGCAATGGGTGTTCTTCCCGGTCGGCATGGATCTGCGCGGCGTGATCAAGCCGCGCAGCAAGTTCCTCGGTCTGCACGAAGTCCGCAGTTACGAATTCGAGAGCACGACGATCGCCCATTTCCGCGTCAACATTCCGGTCGACGAGAATCCGGAACTGCCCAGGAAGATCGGGCGGCCCTGGTTGAACTACGGAATCGCCGATGTCCGCGGGCTGGCGGGCGTGCCGAAACTGACCATCGGCGGCGCGGACGTGAAACTGGAACGCGGCCTTGGTGGGCGCGAAGGAAGCGGTCTGCACGCGCGGCTCGCCGCGCCGGCGGCGGGAGGCGAGATCGTGCTCGACACCCGGCTGAAGTTCGCGCTCGAAGGCACGGAAACCCTGGCGGTCGCGCCGCTCGCGCAGCGCAATACCGTGGTCATCGATTCAGCGTGGCGGCATCCGCAGTTCGGTGGTTCGTTCACGGCGCGCGAAAAACGCATCGACGCCAATGGGTTCCACGCGCAGTGGGAGGTCTCCGCGCTGGCGACGAATGCCCAGTCGCAGTACCTCTCCGGCAGGACGATGCCGACCATCGCCGATTCGGCACGGGCTCCGGAGGGTGGGAATGTCGCCTCCGATCTCGACGCGGTGGCGGTCTCGCTGGTCGATCCGGTCAATGTCTACTCGCAGGCCGATCGCGCGACCAAGTACGGCATCCTGTTCGTGCTGCTGACCTTCGTCGGTTTCTTCATGTTCGAGCTGATCAAGCAGCTGCGGATCCACCCGATCCAGTACGGGCTGGTCGGCCTCGCGCTCGCGATCTTCTTCCTGCTGCTGGTGGCCCTGTCGGAACGCATCGCATTCGGTCTCGCGTATCTCGTCGCCAGCAGCACCTGCATCGGCCTGCTCGGCTACTACGTCAGCCATGTTCTGCGATCGTGGCTGCGCGGCCTCGGCTTCGCGACGATGATCGCCACCCTCTACGCGGTGCTCTACGGACTGTTGATTTCCGAAGACAATGCGATGGTGCTCGGCGCCGGCCTGCTGTTCCTCATCCTGGCCGCGATCATGGTGATCACCCGCAAGGTCGACTGGTACGGTCTGGGCAATCTCGGTGCGCCCGTCCGCTCCGCTCC
Organism: Lysobacteraceae bacterium; assembly: GCA_041919595.1. Taxonomy (GTDB): domain Bacteria; phylum Pseudomonadota; class Gammaproteobacteria; order Xanthomonadales; family Xanthomonadaceae; genus Lysobacter_I. Next base: position 10,173 of record JAYRTK010000010.1, on the reverse strand, counting down.
GCCGCCGATGCCCACCGCGGCCGTCGCGGCGCCGCAGCCTCCCGTCGGTCAGTGAACGGGAGCGGATCATGAAGCGGAACGCGCGTTTCCAATGGTCGTTGCTCGCGGTGTTTCTCGTCTCGGCGACGGCCTCCAGCGCCGTGCTCTATCGCGAGTTGCAACGTCAGGACTGCGGGCTGCACAGGCGACAGGCGCGGACGATGGTGGTCGAGGATCTGCGCGCACGCGGCCTGCCCGTCGGCACGCTGGTCGAGCAGGATGCCGGCCCCTGCCGCTACACGTTCGCGCATGGCGATGACGCGCGATACGCGGTCGGCAACGACTGGTTGCGGGGCGTGACGGTGGTCCGTCTCGAACGTCGGAACGAGCGCTGAGTCGACGTGGTCTCACGGACGCCGCAGGCCCGCTGCCTGCGGCGTCCGTTTTGGCTAGAATCGGGCGATGTCCCGTCCGCCATCGACGTCTCTTTCCCCAGCGTCCGTCGTATCCATCGCGCGCTTTTCCGGCGCCGGTGTGCGTCCGCATCTCGACGCCGTCGCTGCGCTGCGCATCGCGGTGTTCCGCGATTGGCCCTATCTCTACGACGGCGATCCCGCCTACGAGCGCGACTATCTCGACGCGTATGCGCGCTCCGCGGACAGCGTCTTCGTGCTCGCATTCGACGGCGATGCGGTGATCGGCGCGTCCACCGGATTGCCGCTGGCGGACGATACCGCCGAATTCCGCGCGCCGTTCGACGCCCGCGGCATCGAGGTCAATCGCGTGTTCTATTTCGGCGAATCGGTGCTGTTGCCGGCGTATCGCGGGCAGGGCATCGGCCATGCATTCTTCGATCACCGTGAAGCCCATGCCCGCGCGCTCGGTCGTTTCGATCTCGCCGCCTTCTGCGCGGTGGATCGCGACGACGACGATCCGCGGCGCCCGCTCGGGCATCGCGGCAACGAGGCGTTCTGGACCAGGCGCGGCTATGCGCGGCAGACGGGCATGACCATGCATCTGCACTGGAACGAGATCGGCCGCGGCGAGGTCGAACATGCACTCACGTTCTGGACGCGTGCGCTTGAGCCGGAGGCAGCGGAATGAAGATCGCCGTCGCGAAATACCCGATCGATGCGCCGTCGCGGTTCGACGATTTCGCCGCGAAACAACGGACATGGCTGCGCGAGGCGGCAGCTGGAGGCGCCCGGATCGCGGTGTTGCCCGAATATCTCTCGCTCGAACTGGCGGCGACGTTCGATGCTCCGGTGCGCGGCGATCTGCAAGCCTCGCTCGCTGCGATCCAGTCGTATCGCGCCGCCTGGATGTCGTTGTTCGCCGGTCTGGCCCGCGAATCGGAAGTGTGGATCGTCGCCGGCAGTTTTCTGCTGGATATCGGTTGTGGCCAATACCGCAATCGTACCGATCTGTTCTCGCCCGATGGCGGGCATGGCTGGCAGGACAAACTGCAGCTCACCGGCTTCGAGAAGAAGACCGGCGTCATCGAAGCCGGCGATGCGCTGAAGGTCTTCGATATCGATGGCCTGCGTGCGGCCATCGCGATCTGCTACGACATCGAATTCCCGCTGCCGGTGCGCGCGCAGTGCGAAGCCGGTGCGAACCTGCTGCTGGTGCCCAGTTGCACCGATACCGAAGCCGGCGCCACCCGCGTGCGCGTGGGGTGTCTGGCGCGCGCGCTGGAGAATCGTTGCTTCGTCGCCCAGTCGGTCACCGCGGGCATGGCCGACTGGAGCCCGGCGCTCGACGTCAATACCGGCGAGGCGACGGTGTACGCGCCGATGGATGTCGGATTGCCGGCCGACGGCGTGGTCGTCGCGACCGGAGACCGTCCGGGCTGGGCCTTCGCCGACATCGATCCGCAGCGGTTGCGCGCGAGCCGCGAGCACGCGCAGGTGGCCAACGACCGCGATTGGCCCGGACAACTCGCGCCCGGACTGCGGCAGGCGAAGCGCGAATCGGTTTCCTGAGCGTCCTGCCGGCGACAACGGCATCGGGCGGGCCGTGGACGCAGGTCCCTTGGCCACTGCGCGCGGTTCACGCCAGCAGGAAACGCATCGCGTCCTCGCGCAGCCAGATCGATCCCAGCGCCAGTGCGCTGCCGATGCCGGTCGCGGCGAGCACGTCGCTGGGATAATGCAGGCCCAGCACCACGCGCGAGGCCGCGACACTGGCGGCGAACGGGATCAGCACCCACGCCAGCGTCGGCACATGGGCCAGGGTGACGATGGTGAACGCGACCGCATGCAGGGTGTGTCCCGACGGGAAGCTGAATTCATCCAGCGGCGCGACCCAGGCCCGGATGCGCAGATCCGCGGCGCAGGGGCGCGGACGCCGGGTCCAGCGTTTGAGCGTCTTGTAGAGGCCGAGCGAGACCACGCCGATGCCTGCCAGATGCAGCGCCGCCACGCGCCCGGCTTCGCCGCCGAACAGCGCCAGCGCCGCCATCAGCGCATACCAGACGATGCCGTCGCCGAGGCGGCTGATCGCCGCGAAGAACACGAAGGCGATCCGCCGTCCGCACAACGCATTCGCGCGCAGACACCAGGCCGATTCATTCGCGTGCCATCGGCGACGCAGGGGCTCGCTGTTCATCGGTCGTCTCCGGAAGGGCGAGGCGTTGCAGGATGGCGTCGAAATCGGCGGCGACCTGCTGCGGCCGCAGTGCGGTCACCGCATCGCGCGCGGCCAGGCGCATCCGCAGGCGCAGACCGGGGTCGTTCGCGATGCGTACCGCCGCATCGACGAAGGCGTCGTCGGCCTCGCGAACGCCGTCGGCGATCGCGGCGCCGTGCACGCCGTCGCGCAGGCATTCGCGCGCGGCGCCGTAGTCGAAGGCGACGGTCGGAACGCCGCTGGCCATCGCTTCGAGCGTGACGTTGCCGTAGGTTTCGCTGCGGCTGGGGAACAGGAACAGATCGGCGCTGGCGAAGTGCCGTGCGAGCGCCTCGCCGCGCTGGACGCCGCAGAACACGAAGTCCGGATGTTCGCGCTGCAGCCGCGCGCGCTCCGGACCGTCGCCCACCCAGACGAAACGCGCCTGCGGCGACTCGCGCTGGAGTTCGCGGAACGCGCGCACCGCGAGATCGAGATTCTTTTCCGGCGCGATCCGTCCGAGATGGATCACCGCGAGATCCTCCGCGCGCAGTCCCCAGGCGGCGCGCAGTGCGTCGTCACGGCGCTGCGGCCGGAACAGGGCCGTGTCGACCGCGCGTGCGAGCCGTACCGGATGCGCGAAGCCGAGATCGTGCAGTTCGCGACGCAGCGCTTCGGTCGGGACCAGCGTCGCCTGCGCGGCATTGTGGAAGCGGCGCATCCAGCGCAGCGCCAGTGGTTCGAGAAACGATGCGCCGTAGTCGCGCATGTACAGATCGAAACGGGTGTGGAATCCGGTCGCGACCGGAATCCGCAGCCTGCGCGCGGCGCGCAGCGCCGACCACCCCAGTGGGCCTTCCGTGGCCACGTAGATCGCATCCGGGCGGTGTCTGTTCCAGGAGGAGATCAATCGGCGCGTCGCCGGCAGTCCGAGGCGCAGGCCGGGGTAACGCGGCAGCGGCAGACTCGCGATCAGGCGCTCGTGCGCCTCCGGTCGCTGGCCGCGCGTCTGTCGTGGACGCACGAGTTCGACCCGGTGGCCACGTTCGCGGAGCCCCTGTTCCATGCTCTGCACGGTGAGGGCGACGCCGTTGATTTCCGGCGTCCAGGTTTCGGTGACGATCGCGTAGCGCATCCGCGTCCTCCCGCTTGTCGAAGAGCGGTGTCGAAAGTGTGCGCGGCGGCGATGAAGCGGGTGTGGCGCGGCGGTGACAGCGCGATGACGCGCCGGGATCAGGTTTCCGCGTAGCAGTGGCTGTCGATCACTTCGTCGTCGCGAACGATGCACCAGCCTGCCGAATGGAAGCGGCGCACCCCATGTTGGCCCGATGTTTCCCAGCGCCACAATTCGTCGCCTGGACACATGCCTGCGACGAAGCTGCGGAAGAGTCGACGGTAATCTCCGGTCGCGATCTCTCGCGCTTCCGCATCGATGTCGGTGATTCTGTCGACCAGGCAGTCGCGTATCCCGGAGAAATCGTTCCGTCGATCGATGGCGCCGCCGCGGTCCATGCAATCAGCCCTCGATGTGCAGATCGATCGCCAGCCCGGCGATGCCTTCCGGCTCGTGTTCGAGATCCGAGCGCAGCAGCGGACGTTCGTCCAGCCAGCCGCGCGCAAGCGACAGCACGATCGCGTTGCCGGAGACGCGCGCATCGAGTTTCGGGATCGATTCGGCTTCGTGGGAACGATGCAGCAGCACCGCCAGGCGCAACAGCGCCGCGCAGCGTCGCGCCGGCGCCAGCAGGCGGTCCGGCAGCACTTCCAGCGATTTGTTGGAGACGTTTCGGCGGTGATTGCGCACCAGCGCGGCGAGGAACAGTTGCTGCTGGCGCGAGAATCCGGCGATATCGGAATGTTCGAGCACGTATGCGCCGTGCACGTGATACTGACTGTGGGCGATGGCCAGCCCGAGTTCATGCACGCGCGCTGCCCAGACCAGCATCCGTCGCTCGTCGTCGCCGAGATTCCAGCGCGCGCCGACCTGATCGAACAGCCGCAGTGCGGTGTCCTCGACCCGCTGCGCCTGCGCGCGATCGATGCCGTAGCGCTGCACCAGCGCTTCGATCGAAACGTCGCGGGGGTCGTCCACGCCGCCGCGGCCGATCATGTCGTAGAGCACGCCTTCGCGCATCGCCGCCTTGCTTACCAGCATGCGTTGCAGGCCGAGCGTCTCGAACGCCGCTTCCAGCACGAGGATGCCGCCGGCGATGATCGGCCTGCGATCGTCCGGTAGTCCGGGCAGGGCGATGTCGTCGATGCGGTCGGCGGCGAGCAGGCGGTCGCGCACCACCGGCAGGGCTTCGGCGGTGATCGCGCCCTTGGTGAGCTTCATCGCCGCGCAGATCTCGCCGATGGCCTTGTTGGTGCCGGACGAGCCGATCGCTTCCTGCCAGCCCAGCGAGCGGTAGAGCCCGGCGAACTGCTGGAATTCGGCTTCGACTTCGGTCAATGCTTCCTTCCAGCGTTTCTTCGACAGTTTGCCGCTGGCGAAGAAACGGCGGGTGCTGGTGACGCAGCCGACCTGCAGGCTTTCGCGTTCGATGGTGTCGAAACCGGAACCGATGATGCATTCGGTGGAGCCGCCCCCGATGTCGATCACCAACCGGCGCTGCTGCGGTTTCGGTGGTTGCGCATGGGCGACGCCGAGGTAGATCAGGCGCGCCTCTTCGCGTCCGGACACCACTTCGATGCCGTGGCCGAGCGCGGCCTCGGCGTCGGAGAGGAAGACCTGCGGCTCGCGCAGCGCGCGGACGGTGTTGGTCGCGATCGCGCGGATCCGGTGCGGTGGGAAATCGCGGATGCGTTCGCCGAAACGCGAGAGGCTGTCCAGCGCGCGACGACGGGCATCGGCGCTCAGTCCGCCGCGACCGTCGAGCCCATCGGCGAGGCGCACGGTCTCGCGCAGACGGTCGATGATCCGCAATTGCCCCAGCACGGTCCGGGCCACGACCATGTGAAAACTGTTCGAGCCCAGGTCGATGGCGGCCAGCGCGTCGCCGTCCTGCAGCGGAGCGGTGGGCGCGCGACCGGGGGACACGCGTCCGAGGGGCATGGATCGGTTCAAGCGGCGGATCCTGCGGCGGGACAGACCTGGACGGGACGAACTTGGACGGGACGAACTTCGGGCGGAGCGGATCTGGGATGCGGCGATACGGGAGCGAATGTCGCGCAGCCTACCAACATGGCCCGCGGAACGGAACGGCTTGCATCGGCGACGCCGATGCGCTTGCCGGTCGCGGGGGCGGCCGCTGGCTCACACGCAGAGTTTCGCCAGCAGCGTCGCCTGCGCCGAATGCGGCATCGCTTCGGGCTCGGGAACGATCCGGCGATAGGCGCCGTCGGCCTGCAGTTCCCAGGCGTTGAGATTGTCGAGCAGGTAATTGTCGAGCGACTCCTCTTTCACCCGCGCCGCCAGTTCCGGATCGACGATCGGGAATCCGATCTCGACCCGGCGCAGCAGGTTGCGCTCCAGCCAGTCGGCGCTGGAGCAGAACAGCTCCGGTTCGCCGTCGTTGCCGAACCACCAGACCCGGCTGTGTTCGAGGAAACGGCCGACGATCGAGCGCACCCGGATGTGTTCCGACACGCCGGCGATGCCCGGGCGCAGCGTGCAGGCGCCGCGCACGATCAGGTCGATCGAGACCCCGGCCTGCGATGCGCGGTACAGCGCGCGCACGACGTTCGGTTCGTTGAGCGCATTCATCTTGGCCACGATCCGGCCGGGGCGACCGGCCCTGGCGTGCTTCGTTTCGCGTTCGATCCGCTTGAGCACGCCGGCGTGCAGGGTGAACGGCGACTGCAGCAGACGCCGCAGCTTGATCGCCGGCGCCAGGCCGGAAATCTGCTGGAAGATCTGGTGCACGTCGCTGCCGATGTCGGGGTCGGCGGTGATCAGGCCGAAGTCGGTGTAGGCGCGCGAGGTTCCGGCATGGTAGTTGCCGGTGCCCAGATGGGTGTAGCGCTGCAGCTTGCGGCCCTCGCGGCGCACGATGAGCAGCATCTTGGCGTGGGTCTTGTAGCCGACCACGCCGTAGACCACCTGGACGCCGGCATCCTGCAGACGGTCGGCGAGGCGCAGGTTCGCTTCCTCGTCGAAACGCGCGCGCAGTTCGATCACCACGGTCACGTCCTTGCCGTTGCGCGCGGCCTGGATCAGGTGTTCGACGATCGGCGAGTCCTTGCCGGCGCGGTACAGGGTCTGTTTGATCGCGAGCACATTCGGGTCTTCCGCGGCCTGCTTGATCAGTTCCAGCACCGGCGTGAACGCGTCGAACGGATGATGCAGCAGCACGTCGCCGGCGGCGGCGCGCTCGAAGATCGTCTCCATGTCCTGCAACTGCCGCGACTGGTACGGCGGATACTTGAGGTCCGGGCGCTGCACCAGATCGTAGATCTGCGCGGCGCGATTGAGGTTCACCGGTCCCTGGATGCGGTACACGGCGTTCTCGGGCAGCTCGAAATTCTCCAGCAACGAACGCACGATCGGTTTCGGGCAATCGGCGGCGATCTCCAGCCGCATCGCGCGGAGGAAGCCGCGGCCGGCGAGTTCGTCGCGCAGCGCGAGCGCGAGGTTCTCGACTTCTTCCTCGTCGACGATCAGTTCGGAGTTGCGGGTCACGCGGAACTGATACGCGCCCTTGACCTCCATGCCCGGGAACAGTTCGTCGACGAACGCCGACAGCACCGCGGACAGGAACACGAAGTCGTGTTCGCCGCCGGAGACTTTTTCCGGCAGCTGGATGATGCGCGGCAGCGAGCGCGGAGCGCGCACCACCGCGAGGTGGCCCGCGCGTCCGAACGCATCGCGGCCCTTCAGCACGACCACGATGTTCAGCGACTTGTTGAGGATCTTCGGAAACGGATGCGCGGGATCGAGTCCGAGGGGCGAGAGCACCGGCAGGATCTCGTCGCGGAAGTAGGCGCGCAGCCAGCGGCTCTGGCGCGCGTTCCAGTGCTGGCGGTGCAGGACGCGCACCCCGGCCCCGGCCAGCGCCGGACGCAGGACGTCGTTCCAGCAGCGGTACTGCGCGTCGACCAGTTCGGCGGCGCGATCGTGGATGCGCTTGAGCAGGGTGGCGTGGGGGATGCCGTCGGCCGGGAGCGGCATGCCGAAGTCCTGCGCCTGGCGCACGGTGGCCGCGCGGATCTCGAAGAACTCGTCGAGATTCGTGCAGGAGATGCACAGGTAGCGCAGGCGTTCGAGCAGCGGTACCGCATCATCCTGGGCCTGGGCCAGCACCCGGAAATTGAAGTCGAGCTGCGACAGCTCGCGGTTGAGATACAGCGAACTGTCGCGCAGCGGATCCGCATCCTGCGGATGTTCCGGTGCGGCGCTGGTGCGGGCCTGCGGGCGAGAGGGTGTGCGTGGGCTCATGCGGGATCCGCGGGGTCCTCGGGGCGTTCGTGATGACCGTGGTCGTCGGGTGGATCGTCGTCGGTACGCGAGTCGCGAGTATCGCCCGGAAGGGCGTCGGCATGCGCGTCGACGGGGCCTTCGAAGCGCCTGCGCACGCGATCGCGACCGAAGCGGCAGGCGAAGCGGCTGCCGCGACCGACGTCGCTTTCGATCTCCAGCCGGGCCTGATGCAGGTTCAGCACGTGCTTGACGATCGACAGCCCCAGGCCGGTGCCGCCGCTCTCGCGCGAGCGGCTGGTGGAGACGCGGTAGAAGCGTTCGGTGATCCGCGGCAGATGCGCGGCCGGGATGCCGTAGCCGGTGTCCTGCACCGCCAGCGACACGCCGCCGTCGCGTTCCGGCAGGAAGCGGATCTGGATGGCGCCGCCGGCCGGGGTGTAGCGGATGGCGTTGCTGACCAGATTGGAGAAGGCGCTGTGCAGTTCCTTGGTCGACCCCCACAGGTCGACGCCGGCGAGATCCTCGACCGTGATCGTGTGCCGTTTCTGGCTGAGTGCTTCGGCCTCGCGCCTGAGTGTGCGCAGCATCGGCGCCATCGCCACCGTTTCCTCGGGCAACGCTTCCTGCGCTTCCAGCCGCGACAGCGTCAGCAGATCCTCGACCAGTTGGGTCATCCGTTGCGACTGGCGCTGCATCTCGGTGAGCATCGGCGCCCACTCGGGCTGTTCGGCCGGATCGAGCATGTCGAGATAGCCGTGGACCACGGTCAGCGGCGTGCGCAGTTCGTGCGAGACGTTGGCGACGAAATCGCGGCGCATCTGCTCCAGGCGCATCAGCTTGCTCACGTCGCGCGCGACCAGCAGCCACAGTTCGTCGGAGTAGGGGATCAGGCGCAGGCTGAGGCGCAGTTCGGGATGCGCCGGCGACGGCGCGTCGAGCATCGGTTCGGCATGGCGACCGGCCGCCAGCCAGTGCGCGATCGGCAGCGGTTGCAGGCGTTCTCCGAGCGCGGCGCCGATGTCGCGCGGATAGCGCAGGCCGAGCAGACCGGTTGCGGCCTGGTTGAACCACTGGATGCGCTGGCTGTTGCGTTCGACGACGACGATCGCGTCGGGCAGGGCGGCGGCTGCGGCGCGATAGGCGCGGAGCATGTCGATCAGGCGGCGCTTGCGTGCCCGCATCTCGCGCTGGCTGCGGTACAGCAGCCGGTCCAGCTGGTTCCATACGCCGTTGCCGATCGGCGGTGTGTGGCGCTGGCGCGCGGTCAGGCGCAGCAGCACGCTGCGCAGTTTCCAGTAGTGCCAGGCGACCACGCCGAGCGCGGCCGCGGTCAACACCGGCCAGGGATGGCCGAGCAGCAGACCCAGCGCGATCGCCGCCGCCAGGACCAGCCCGAGCTGGCCGAGAGTCCGGAACCAGGCGGAGCGGGCGTCGTTCGGCATCGGTGCAGTCTAGCGGTTATCGTCGATGCGGCGGCCGCCCGGCCGGCACGGCGGTTCAGAGCGTCGCCGAGAACCGGTATCCGGCGCCGCGCACGGTCTGCACCATGCCTTCCAGCTGCACCGGTTCCAGCGCGCGCCGCAGCCGGCGGATGTGGACATCGACCGTGCGCTCCTCGACGTAGGTGTTGCCGCCCCAGACGTGATCGAGCAGCTGGTTGCGGGTGTAGACGCGCTCGGCGTGGGTCATGAAGAAATGCAGCAGGCGGTATTCGGTGGGCCCGACCTGGATCTGCACATCGCCGGCGAAGACCCGGTGCGAGGCGCCGTCGATGCGCAACGCGCCGACCTGCACGCTGCCGTCCTCGTCGTCGTCGCGCGAACGGCGCAGCACCGCGCGGATCCGCGCCAGCAGTTCGCGCGCGGAGAACGGTTTGATCACGTAGTCGTCGACGCCGGCTTCGAGCCCGCCGACGCGATCGTTCTCTTCGCCGCGCGCGGTGAGCATGATGATCGGGATGTCGCGGGTCAGCGCGTCGCGGCGCCAGCGCCGGGCCAGTTCCAGGCCGCTGGTGCCGGGCAGCATCCAGTCGAGCAGGATCAGGTCGGGCACGCGTTCGGCGATGGCGGCCTGGGCTTCGCGCCCGTCGCCGGCGTGGACCGGTTCGTATTCGCCCTTGCGCAGGGCGAAGGCGACCATGTCGCGGATCGCGGGTTCGTCGTCGACGATGAGAATGCGCTTCTGCATGAGGTCTTGAGCACGGAGCCGCTGCGGGGGAGAGCCCG
>JAYRTK010000009.1:0-25018 GCA_041919595.1 Lysobacteraceae bacterium | reverse complement strand
TCTGATCGCCCTGTTCGTGGTGTTCTGGGGATATCCGATCCTGTTCGAGACACTCTGGGACGGGCAGACGCCCGGCAAGCGCGCGCTCGAACTGCGGGTGATCTCCGGCGACGGCGCGCCCGTGGGCTGGATCGCCTCGATCGTGCGCAATCTGCTGCGCACCGTCGACTTCCTGCCGTTCGGCTACGGTGCGGGCCTGATCGCGAGTTTCTCGGATCCCTGGGGTCGGCGGTTGGGCGACATGGTCGCCCGGACCATGGTCATCCACGCGCCGCGCGAGCGTCAGCAGCTGCGGCCACCGGTGGAGGGCGCGCACGCGCCGCTGCATCCGCTGCTGCCGCAGGAACAGATGGCGGTGATCGCCTACGCCGAGCGCGCGCCGCTGCTGACCCAGGAGCGTCGCGAGGAACTCGCCGGGATCGCGGCGTCGGCGGTCGGCAGCGGCGGCGCGATCGGCGTGCTGCGCCTGCAGGCCGTGGCCAACTGGCTGCTGGGGCGTCGATGAGCACGACCGCATCGCATTCCGGCGCCGCCCTGCGCGAGGCCGTGCTCAAGCAGGAAGCCTTCGTCGCCCGGCATCAGGACGAATGGAACGCCTTCGAGGCCTGGCTGGTCGCGCGCGGCGACAGCCCGCGTCAGGCGCGGGCTTCGCAGGGGAGCTGGCAGGGGCTGCGCGACGAGGACGTGCCGGCACGCTACCGCCGCGTGTGCCAGCAGCTCGCGCTGGCGCGCAGCCGCGGCTACAGCCCGCAGGTGGTGGAACGGCTGCAGGGCCTCACCCAGCGCGGCCATGCGGTGTTCTATCGCGCGCCGCCGCCGCTGTGGCGACGCGCGCTGCTGTTCTTCCTCGCCGATTTCCCGCGCCTGGTGCGCGCGCAGCGCGGCTGCCTGCTGGCGGCGGCGCTGCTGTTCGTGGTGCCGCTGGTCGGCGCGTTCGTCGCCGTGCAGGCCTCGCCCGAACTGGTCTACACGGTGATGTCGCCGGCGGACGCGGCGGAGATGGAGCAGATGTACGACCCGGCCGATCCGCAGCGCAAGCTCGGTCGCGAGAGCGGCGACGACGTGGCGATGTTCGGCGTCTACATCATGAACAACATCAGCATCGCGCTGCGCACCTTCGCCAGCGGCCTCATCTTCGCGCTCGGCAGCGTGTACGTGCTGATCATGAACGGACTGATCATCGGCGGCACCGCCGGGCATCTGCAGGGCGTCGGCCATGGCGACCCGTTCTGGCGTTTCGTCGCCGGCCATTCGGGCCCGGAACTCACCGCGATCGTGCTCGCCGGCGCCGCCGGTCTGCAGCTCGGTCTGGCGCTGGTCGCGCCCGGTCGCCGGCGCCGCGTCGACGCGCTGATCGAGGCGGGCCGGATCGGTGCGCGACTGTGTCTGGGCATCTTCGCGATGCTGGTGTTCGCGGCGTTCGTGGAAGCGTTCTGGTCGTCGATCGGCTGGATGCCGGCGCTGGTGAAATACGCGGTGGGCGCGGCGCTGTGGGCGCTGATCCTGCTGTGGCTGGCGCTGGGCGGACGCGGCGGATCCGCGCACGCGGCACGGCCGGACGATCCGCACGCCGCGACGTCGTCCCGGGGCGACGCATGAAGCTGGAAACCCTGTCCGTCGAACTGCGTCCGCGTTCGTCGTGGGAAGCGATGGAGCTGGGCGCCGCGCTGGTGCGCCGCCATGCCGCGACGATCTGGATCACCTGGCTGCTCGTCACCGGCCCGGTCTTCGTCCTCGCCAATCTCGCCGCCTGGGCGATCGGCCACCTCTGGCTGGCGTGGCTGCTGATGTGGTGGCTGCGCCCGGTGTTCGACCGGATTCCGCTGTACGTGCTGTCCCGCGCGGTGTTCGGCGCGGCGCCGGGCGTCGCCGAAACCGTGCGCGCGCAGTTGGGCTGGGGCTGGCGGCCGATGCCCGGCCATCTCACGTGGCGACGGTTCAGTCCCTGGCGGGCGGCGATGCTGCCGGTGGATCTGCTCGAAGGCGCCGACCCCGCGCGCCTCGCCGAACGCCGACGCGTGATCGGCGGCGGCGTCAGCGGCCCGGCGGTGCTGCTGACCACCGCCTGCCTGCATTTCCTAGTCGCGCTGCAGATCTCGATCGTGATGCTGGTGGCGCTGTTCGTGCCCAACGAAATACTGCCGGAGGCGGTGCGCTCGGCCTGGGCGACGATCGAGACCGATCCCCCGGACTGGGCGCTGATCGCGCTCAACCTGGTGGACTGGCTGGCGGTCGCGTTCATCGAACCGTTCTTCGTCGGCGCCGGCTTCGGCCTGTACCTCAACCGCCGGACCCAGCTCGAAGCCTGGGATCTGGAAATCGTGTTCCGGCGCATGCGTCGACGCCTCGCCGCCATCGGCGCATCCGTGGCGGCGATCGCGGGGCTGTGCGGCGTGCTGGCGCTGTCGCCGCCGGTGTCGGCGCAGACCTGCGACGGCGGCCTGTGCGCCTTCCCGGACAGCACGCTGCAGCAGACCCGGGCGGAGGACAACCGCAAGCAGGACGCGCCCGCCGCCGGGAAGACCCTGCCGGCATCGGAATCCCCGCAGGAGGACGCTGCCGGCACCGGCGGCGACGCGAAGCAGGCCGCCGAAACCGCGGCGGCGCACGAGCACGAGGAAGAGATTCCGCAGATCGAGACCCGCACGCTGCAGCAGATCTTCGGCGAGGACACCGTATCGCACGACGCCTTCGGCAAGGCCGTCGGCAAGGCCTACCAGGATCCGATGCTGCGGCCGAAGCAGGACACGACGACCTGGCAGCGCCGCGATCGCGACAAGAAAAAGGATGAGAAGGAAGAGGACGAGGCGGAGTTCGAGTCGCCGGCGCTGAAATGGTTGGCGGGCGTGATCGGCTTCCTGATCGAAAATCTGCTCTGGCTGCTGCTGGCCGTGCTCGTGATCGTGCTGGCGCTGACCGCACGCAGATGGTGGCCGTGGCTGCGCGGTGTCGCCGCCCTGCCGGTGCCGGAACCGGCGCCGGTGGACAGCGTCGCGCTGGCCGATGCCGAGCCGCTGCCGCCGGACATCGCCACCGTCGCGCGCCGGCTGTGGCGTGAAGGCCAACCGCGACGGGCGCTGGCGCTGCTCTATCGCGCCAGCGTCGAGGCGATGATCGTGCGCGTCGACGCGCACCCGCCGCCGGGCGCGACCGAGGCCGACTGTCTGCGGCTGTCGCGTCGTCTGCCGGAGGCGGAGGATCGCGACGCCTTCCAGCGTGTCGTCCGGGTCTGGCAATACGCCGCCTACGGCCACACGCTGCCCGAACCCGACGCCTTCGAGGCCCTGGTCTCGACCCTGGCGCAGCGTTTCCGGTGGGCCGCATGAGCCGGCACGCCGCGGCCGCACGCACGCTCCTGCTGGCGCTGCTCGGCGCGGGCCTGATCGGCCTGTTCACCTGGTGGTGGCTGCGCACCTTCGAGCGCGTCACCGAGAGCATCGACCTGCCGCCGCGCGGCGAGGCCGCCTACAACCCGCTGTACCCGCTGAAGCTCGCGCTGATCAAATCCGACCGCCGGGTCGACGCGCGCCAGCGCCTGGACCCGGCCGATCACCCGCTGAAACCGGCCGACACCGTGCTGATGCTCGGCGATCCGCGCACGCTCTCGGCGCCCGAGGTCGACGCCCTGCTCGCCTGGGTCGAACGCGGCGGGCATCTGATCGTGCGCACGCCGCCGCCGGGTTCCACCATCGCCGGCGAGGACGTGCCGCTGCTCGCGGAGCTCGGAATCGTCGTGATGGACGCGGACCCGATCTGCCATGGCCTGCAGGTCGGCAAGCTGGAGCACCACGTCGAACTGTGCAACGGACGCCGTTTCTATTTCAGTTACGGCGAGGACGAAGACGAAGGCGCGGACGTCGAAGTGCCCGCCAGCTGGGGCGACGAGGAAGCCGCCGAGTACGGCTATGCCCGCGTGATCCACGGCGAAGGGACGGTCGACGTGATCGCCGAACTGGATTTCCTCGCCGAGGACAAGCTCGAGGACGCGCAGCACATCGCGCTGACCCGCCAGCTGCTGCAACCGAACTGGGATGCCGGCGGCACCTTCCACCTGATCTACAGCGCCAACATGCCCTCGCTGCTGCGGCTGCTGATCGAGCACGGCTGGCGCGCGATCCTGCCGGCGCTGCTCGCGCTGCTGCTGTGGCTGTGGATGCGCAACGAGCGCCTCGGGCCGTTGCTGCCCGCGCCCTCGCCGGATCGCCGTTCGCTGCTCGAACACGTCCAGGCCAGCGGCGATCATCTGTACCGTTACGGCCGCCGCGCCCTGCTCTACGCCGCCGTGTACGACGCCTTCCTGCGACGCCTGCGCCAGCGCGATCCCTATGCCGCCGCGCTCGAAGGCCCGGCGCAGATCGAAGCGCTCGCCCGCCGCACCGGCCTGCCCGCCGCCGAGATCGAGGACGCGCTGCGCTATCCGCGTCCCGGCGACGTCCGCGACTTCGTGCATCGCATCGCCAGACTCCTGCAACTGAGAACCCGACTATGACCACGCTTTCGACCAGCGACGCCACCGAAACCGCGACCGCGTCGCCCGCGCCGATCGTCGGCGAGGCGCTTGTGGCCCGCGCCGCCGCCGTGCGCGACGAAGTCGCCAAGGCCTTCATCGGCCAGGACGACGTGCTCGAACAGATCCTCATCGTGCTGCTGGCCGGCGGCCACGTGCTGATCGAGGGCGTGCCCGGCCTCGGCAAGACCCTGCTGGTGCGCGCGCTCGGCCAGGCCCTGGGCTGCAGCTACGGCCGCGTGCAGTTCACGCCCGACCTGATGCCCAGCGACGTCTGCGGCCATGCCGTGTACGACCCGAAGACCGAACGCTTCGCGATCCGTCGCGGCCCGATCTTCACCAACCTGCTGCTCGCGGACGAGATCAACCGCGCGCCGGCCAAGACCCAGTCCGCCCTGCTCGAAGCGATGCAGGAACAGCAGGTCACCATCGAGGGCGTCAGTCATCCGCTGCCGGCGCCGTTCATGACCCTGGCCACGCAGAATCCGGTGGAACAGGAAGGCACGTATCCGCTGCCCGAGGCGCAGCTCGACCGCTTCCTGCTGAAGGTGCTGATCGACTATCCGTCGCACGCCGACGAGGTGAGCATGGTCGCCGCGGTCAGCAGTGGCCGTGCCGCCGCGCATTTCGATCTGTCGAAGGTCGGCACGGTGCTCAACGCCGACGAGATCGTCGCGATGCAGTTGGGCACGGCCCTGGTGACGGTCGATCCGGCGGTGATCGATTACGCGGTGCGGATCGTCGCCGCCACCCGCAAATGGCCCGGCATCGCGCTCGGCGCCGGCCCGCGCGGCAGTCTCGCGCTGGTGCGCGCAGCGCGCGCCCAGGCGGTGCTGGCCGGCCGCGATTTCGTGGTGCCCGACGACGTGCGCGGCATCGCCAGGCCCGCGCTGCGTCACCGCATCGCGCTGTCGCCGGAGATGCAGATCGAGGGTCAGACGCCCGATCAGGTGCTCGAAGCGCTGCTCGCCAAGGTCGAAGCCCCGCGCCAGTGAACCCTGCCGTGAACGCGACCACCGCCCAGCCGCCCCGGCCACCCGCGGCCACCGCGCGCCCGCCTGCGCTGGCGGCGCCGCGCCTCGTGCGCGCGTGGCCGCGCCCGGCGCCGGGTCTGGTCTGGGCCTGCGCGGTCTGGGCGGCGATCGGCATCGCGGTCAGCGCGCGCTGGTTGCCGGCGGTCTACTGGCAGGGCGCCGGCGCCGCGCTGCTGGTGCTCGCCGTGTTTGATCTGTGGCGGCTGCGGGTCGCGTCCACGCCCAAGGTCGCGCGCAGCCTGCCGGAAGCCTGGCCGATCGGTGTCGAACGCGAAGTCGAACTGCGGATCGAACACCATGGCCGCCGCCAGCGTCTGCAGGTGCACGACCTGCATCCGGGCGACTGGGCGCTGCGCGACGACGGCGCCGTCGACATGCCACGCACGCTCACGCTCGCCGCCGACAGCGTCACCACCCTGCGTTATCGACTGCAGCCCGGCACGCGCGGCAATTTCCGCTTCGATGGCACCCAGCTGCGACTGGTGTCGCCGCTCGGGCTGTGGCGGCAATCGCGCATCGTCGGCGCGCCGCAGGACGTGCGCGTGTTCCCGAACTTCGCGCCGCTCGCGGGCTTCGCCCTGTTCAGCGCCGAACAGGCCTCGCGGCTGGTCGGCGCGCACATCAAGCGCCGTCGCGGCGAAGGCACCGACTTCCACCAGATGCGCGAGTACCGCGTCGGCGACAGCCTGCGCCAGATCGACTGGAAGGCGACCGCGCGCGCGCGCAAGCTCATCTCGCGCGAATACCAGGACGAGAAGAACCAGCAGCTGTTGATGGTGGTCGATACCGGCCGGCGCATGCTCGCGCACGAAGGCGGGCTGTCGCACTTCGACCGCGCGCTCGATGCGACCTTGGTCGTGTCGTACATCGCGCTCAAGCGCGGCGACGCCGTCGGTCTGTTCACGGCAGGCGGCGAACAGCGCTGGGTCGCGCCGCAGCGCGGCATGGCCGCGATCGACACCCTGCTGCGCGCCAGCTACGACCTGCAGCCGGTGCCGGTGGCCACGGACTATCTCGCGGCATCCACCGAACTGGCGCTGCGCCAGCGCCGCCGCGCACTGGTGATGCTGGTGACCAACCTGCGCGACGAGGACATCGAGGACGTGCTCGGCGCCGTGCGCCTGCTGCAGCGCCGTCATCTCGTGGTCGTCGCCAGCCTGCGCGAACGCGATCTCGACGAGGCCCTGCAGCAACCGGTCGACGATGTCCGCAGCGCGGTCCGCGCAGCAGCAGCAGCCCGCTACATCGCCCAGCGCGCCGCGGCCCACGACCAATTGCGCAATCACCGCGTGACCGTCCTCGACGTGACCTGCGAGCAGTTGCCCGCGGCGCTGGTGGAGCAGTATCTGTCGATCAAGCGGAGCGGATTGCTCTGAGTGCGGTTTTCGGAACGCGCAACTAGGTGCCACCAGTGGTACGGAAAGATAGAAACGCGGGAGCGGTTTCTGCCGTGTTCTGAATAAAAGTTTCAATCAGGCTTTGGACACGATCGCGACCGCGAAAGAGCTTTCTTGTTCGGTGACATAGATCGAAATCCGGACTGTGTGTCGAGGTACCCGGCGTGCTAGCAGCCTGCTTTTATCTTCTGCCTGAGCCGCCACAAGAGTAGCAACTCACTCTCCCGCTCCCGCCGCAGCCGCTACAAATGTCTTGTACCGGAGCACCTGGCGGCCTGTAACCGGGAGAAGGAGGGGTTTTGCCGGACCCGCCGCAGCGCGAGCAAGTCTGTTTTCCACTGCCGCTGCACGAAGAGCAATTCTCCATGTCGATTTCTCTTATTATGACTCTTCAGTTGTTTATCATGGATGCGGCTCTGAAATAATTTGATTTAATTGATTGAGTTAACAGAAATAATAGACTCGAAAAATCACGATATTGGAGTGCTGTAGCTTTTTTGATGAATTTTTCGTTGCGCTTGATTAAACGCATTTGAAGCTACTTTCTTGTGGCCTACTGTCTGACCTAATGAAAATTGTGCGCTCACGGCGCCGTCCGATCGTCCACCCGCGTCGCCTCGGACTCGATCATCATCCCCGTGATCTCCTGCGCCGAGGTCAGTGTTTTCCCGTCGGCGGACATCGTGAAGCCGACGGCCGCGCTGTCGCCATCGGCGAACAGATACGTCGCCCGGATCGTCTGCCGCGCAGGATCGCGTCCCTCGATGCGATAAGCATGGCGGAAGGTGTTGCCGCTGGCCTGGATCAGCGTGTACGGCCCTTTGCCGGAAGCGGCGTCGATCGGGCCGTAGTACAACTGGTCGCCCACGTCCGTGACCCAGTGACCGATGAGGCGTTGCGCGGGATCGCCGTGCGCGGAGAGGTCCTCGGGCGGCGGCGAGCAGCCGCTGGCCAGGGCGAGGACAAGCAGAGCGGTCGTGAACGCGGCGATCGAGCGGGTGGTACGCATGCGTGTCTCCGGAAATGCGGGCTGGCCACGATTCTGACGCGACCGCGGGCCATGCGCACGGATGCGCGAAGGCGTCGCCATCGCGGTTTGACGGCGCATCGGCCCGGGGTGAGACTGCGTCGGGTCGACGCGGAGTGGGACCGGCAGACGCGATGAACCGGAGGACGGACGGACCGGATGGACGCATCGAGGCGCAGGCCGCGCTCCACGAAGCGCTGCGCCGGATGCCGGCGTGGAACCGGGATGCGCTCGGCGCCGTGCTCGACGCGCATCGCGATACGGCGGATGCCGGTGCGATGTCGTCCACCGCGCTCGATGCGCCACCGTCGGGTGCGCGTCTGTTCTGTTCGCGATGGCATGTCGGCCACGATCCCGTGTCGTTCGCCGATCTCGTGACGGCACCTGCCGACGGCACGGCCGGTGAGGTCGCCGCACGTATCGCCGCCGATGGCGATCGCACGATCGCACGGGTGCTGATGGGGGTCGATTGGCGACTGGTCGGCGCGGAACCGCGGCTTCGCGCGCTCGCGACACTGCGCGGCGAGCGCAAGTCCGGTTTGGCGTGGCTGACGGGATTCGACGGCGGCCTGCCGGCGTGGCGCCGTCTGTCCGGTTTCGGCGATCGCATCGGCTGGATCGCGCTGCGAACGATCACGGCCCTGCATGATCGCCGGGACGCCCGATCGCTGCGGCGGGTCGACGCCGCCTGCCGCACCGGCGAAGCGGCGGCACTGCTCGATCCCCTGGCCGATCTTGCGGTTTCCGCGGCCGCGCGCGGCGCGAAGATCGGCTACGCGGTCCCGCGATTGATCCTGTTGCGCGAGATCGCGCATGCGACGCGATCGATGTCCGCACTCGTCTTCGCCTGCGACCGGCTGGCCGAGGTGGTGCATCAGTACCTCGAGTCCGCGCACACCACGGCCGGGATCGCCACCTGTCATCGCGCCCGGCTCGGATTCCTGCTGGAAGCGGAAGGCGCGTCGCCCAACGACGACAACCGCCGCGGCCATCTCGTCGACACGGTGCTGTCGGCCGTCCGCTGCGGGATCGACACCGGCGCACTGCTGCCGGATGTCGGAACATTCCCGGCGTTTCCCGCTCGGCCGCACGCGGAATCACCGCGATGACGCACGCCCTGGCGCCCGGGAACCGCGAGCCGGGCAGGCTCCGCTGGCCGCGCGTACTGGCGGTCTGGCTGCTGATCGTCGTGGCCGAGACGATCCACGGCATCCTGCGGCACCAGTGCCTGGTGCCGGCGATCGGCGATCTGCCGGCGCGGCAGATCGGCGTCTTCGTCGGGTCGGCGATCCTCTTCGCGATCGCGTGGTGGTGCATCCGCTGGATCGGCGCGCGCCGCGCCCGCGATCTGTTCGCGATCGGCGCGATGTGGGTGACGCTGATCGTCGCGTTCGAGGTCGCGCTAGGTCTCTCGCTGGGTTATTCGCGCGAACGCATGCTGTCCGACTACGATCCCGCGCACGGCGGCTGGATGGGGTTCGGTCTGCTGTTCCTGCTGTGCGCCCCATGGTTGGCGGCGCGGGCGCGCGGGCTGCGCTGAGCCACACGCCCGCGGCAGCCGGACACATTTCGACATTCTTTCTCCGCGACCCCGCGCTAGGCTGGCGCCATCGTCGTTTCGCGCCGAGGGAGCGCACGCCATGAAAGCCTCCATCTTCGTTGCCATGTTCGCCGTGGTGGCGATCGTCGCCGGCCTCTCGACCGATCTGCAGGCCGGACCGCTGCGCGACCGTCTGCGCGCACGCGCGCAGCCGGGCGGCAGCGAGGAGATGAACGCCGCGTTCGGCGGCGCGAAGAGCTGCGCCGAATGGTCGAAGCGCGTCGACCGGCTGGCGCGGCGCTCGCAGGGCCGCAGCACGGGACCGGCCCCCGATCGCGCGGACATGGCCTACGGGCCGGCGGCACGCCAACGGCTGGACGTATTCCTGCCGAAGACCACCGTGCGCGGCGGCGCGCCGGTCATCGTGATGGTGCACGGCGGCGGCTGGTGCGTGGGCGACAAGGCGATGGGCGGCGTGACCGAAGCCAAGGTCGCGCGCTGGGTGTCGAAGGGTTTCGTGTTCGTGTCGGCCAACTATCCGATGGTCGACGACGGCGCCGACGCGCGGGCGCAGGGCGGCGAGATCGCCAGGGCGACCGCGTTCGTGCAGGCGCATGCGGCCGAATGGGGCGGCGATCCGGCGAAGGTCGTCCTGATGGGCCATTCCGCCGGCGCGCATCTGGTGTCGCTGGTGAACGCCGATGCCACGCTGCGGCGCAGGCATGGCGTGCGTCCGCTGCTGGGCACGGTGTCGCTGGACGCCGGTGCGATCGACGTGGTGACGCAGATGCCGAACGTGTATCCGTTCCTGAAGCTGCGGTATCGCGAAGCGTTCGGCGACCACGAGGCGCAATGGATCGCGGCCTCGCCGTACCATCGCCTCGACCGCAGCGCCGCGCCGTGGCTGGGCGTGTGCTCGACCACCCGCAAGGACGATCCCTGCGGCCAGGCCCGCGCCTATGTCGAGAAGAGCCGCGATCTCGGCGTGCACGCGGAAGTGTTGCCGCAGCCGATGAGCCATGGCGCGATCAACAAGACGCTGGGCGAGGATTCCGACTACACGCGCGCCGTCGAGCGGTTCCTCGCGGGGCTCGACCCGGTGGTGGCGACTCTGCTGCAGCGCTGATCGGTGGTTCGACGCGCGTGCGGCGAGTCGTTCCCCGGCGTCCGGGCACGTTCAGAGCGTCGCGAACAGCGCGTCGAAGGCTTCGCCGACATCGCAATACGCCTTGTCGGCTTTCGTTTCGCGCACGCGCTCGTACCACCAGATCGGGCGACCGACCTCGCCGTCGGCATTGCGGCGCAGCGCGTACCAGGTGAAAGTCACCTCGGCGGCATCGGCATAGCTTTCGCCCGGCGCGCGATCGGCGCGGATCAGGGTCGCGGGTTCGCCCGGCGCACCGGGCAGGAGGCGCAGATCGTGCAGCACGCAGTCCGCGCCGCCACGAATGGTCGCGAACTGCGCTTCGTGGTCGTCGTCGAACAGCGGCACCTGCAGCAGGGCACCGTCCTCGACGTGGAAGCTCACCACGTCGAAGCCATGGGCGTTGCCGTTCTCGCGACGGGCGATGACGACCAGATCGGCGCTGCCGTCGCCGGTGAAATCGACGCGGTTGAGTCCGTTGCGCAGCGGCAGCGGTTGCGCGGCATGGGCGAAGGCGGGCGACAGCAGGCAGGCGAGTGCGGCGAGACAGACCAGGCGGATCGACATCGGATCGGAACCAGTACGGGAAGGGGAAGTGGCGATGGCGTCAGACCGGCGGCTCGTCGCGCGTGGCCCGGCACAGGCCCCAGACCACGGTCAGCAGTCCGGCCATCGACACGATGTTGATCGCGATCCGGACCGCGCCGAACATCGAATAGATGCGGCCGATGTCGACGCTCGACGAATCGGCGAGACGCTGCATCCACCACTGCTGGCCGATGCCCAGCGCGAACCCGGCCAGCGACGCGAGCAGCATCACGCCCGTGCCGATGAGGCCGAGACGCCGTCCCGCACCGGGGCGCGCGTTCGTGCCCAGCAGCGCGAGCGCGATGCCCAGCGCGAACAGTTCCGGCAGGGTGTAACCCAGCATCGTCAGCCATTGCATGCGTTCGCTCCCGCGGTGGGGCCGGTTCAGTCGGCGGTTTCAGTCGGCGGTGATCAGCGCGGCATGCCGAGCCTGCAGTTCGGCGAACACCGGATCGGTGTCCGGACGCACGCCATGCCAGAGAAAGAAGCTTTCCGCCGCCTGTTCGACCAGCATGCCGAGACCGTCGATGGCGTCCCGCGCGTGCGCGGCGCGCGCCCAGGCGAGGAACGGGATCGCGGCGTCGCCGTAGCTGAGATCGATCGCGGCCGTGCGCGGGCCGACCAGCGACATCGGCAGCATCGGCAGCGCACCGTGACGACCGGCGGAGGTGGCGTTGAGGATCAGATCGAACTCGCCCAGCGTGCCGAGATCCTCGAAATAGCGCGCATGCATGCGGCCGGGTTCGCCGAGCTGGTCGATCAGTGCGTCGGCCTTGGTGCTGTCGCGGTTGACGATGAACAGATCGCCGATGCCGGCATCGAGCAGCGCCGGGGTCACGCCGCGCGCCGCGCCGCCGGCGCCCAGCATCAGTGTGCGGCGACCGCGCAGGTCCAGGCCGTGACGGCCGGTGAGATCGCGCACCAGACCGATGCCGTCGGTGTTGTCGCCCAGCCAGCCGTTGTCGTGGCGGATCAGCGTGTTCGCGGCGCCGGCGCGTCGGGCGCGATTGCTCAGCAGGTTGCACAGCTCGGCCGCGCGCTGTTTGTGCGGCAGGGTCACGTTCGCGCCCTGGCCGCCGCTCTTCGAGAACGAGGCGAGCGCACCGGCGAAATCGCCGGGCGCGCATTCGATCGCGACGTAGTCGAGTTCGATGCCGCTCTGCTGGCCGAAGGTCCGGTGGATCTTCGGCGAGAGCGAATGCAGGACCGGGTGTCCGAAGACGGCATAACGTTTCATTGCGTCACCTCATCAAGGGTTTTACGACAGGCAGCGCATCAGGTACTGAGCACTTGCGGTAACTCAACTTGCCGTCATCGTAAATTAGGACGCGGTCGCCGTCGTCAACGATGCGCACTGACTGTCCTGGTTGAGTCTGGCAGTGCTTATGGACTTCGATTGAATCTGTAAACGATAGTATTACGAAAACGTCTCTAGTCGATTTTTGTAGCCCCATATTTCCCCATGGCGAAGACAAAACCCCAAAAATAGAAATAGCAGGAAACAAAAAGCCGAGTATTGCAATAGGAAAAGTGATCGAATCCCGGTCGCTTTTCGAATAAAAAATGGGTTTTTGAAGAATATAACGATTAACGATAGGTTGCATTGCTATGAAAAGAAAGCGCGCAGAAATAACGACTGAAAAAACTGACAGTATTAATGCAGCTAAGTATAACCATAGCCAAAGACCGTATACTCCGGTGAGTGCGAATCCGGCTGACGAGAATTCGCCTGGAGGCTCACCAACTAATTCTTGGATTCTTTTATCTGATAAACTTTGAGCCAGCGCTGTGACGAAAAAAGTTGTTATAAGAAGAAAAGATTTTGCCCCAAGCTCTGGCTTATAAAGATGCTTGCTCGCAATAGGCCATATCTCTTGAACCAACCTAAAGGCAAATGCTGCGCATATAAGGGTCGTGCCAAGAAATAACCGCCGACCAGTCGATTTGTTTAATCCATCGATTGATACTAAGCCGCCTACTAGGAGCAAAATTAGCAAAAAGATCAATATAAAAGTCGCAGACGGATAATGCCGAATATCCTCTAGTAATTTCCTAGTCCATTGCTGACGTCTTCGATCAAATGCTTCCGTATCACCTGACTGCTCCCGGTGATGCGCGTAAAGGCCGGCGCAACACGTCATTACGAACAATAAAAACAGGGAATTAAGCAGGATATCCATGCTGCGAGTTACCCGTTCGATTGCTCCTGCAGCCAACGCGCCGCATCCAGCGCGAAATAGGTCAGCACGCCATCGGCGCCGGCGCGCTTGAACGCCAGCAGCGCTTCGAGCGCGCAGGCGCGCTCGTCCAGCCAGCCGTTCTGCGCCGCGGCCTTGAGCATCGCGTATTCGCCGCTGACCTGGTAGACGAAGGTCGGCGCGCCGAAGCGGTCCTTCACCCGGCGGACGATGTCGAGGTAGGGCAGGCCCGGCTTCACCATGATCATGTCGGCGCCTTCGTCGAGATCGAGCGCGACTTCGCGCAGGGCTTCGTCGGTGTTGGCCGGGTCCATCTGATAGCTGTACTTGTTGCCCTTGCCGAGCGCGCCGGCCGAGCCGACCGCGTCGCGGAACGGGCCGTAGAAACTGCTGGCGTACTTCGCGGCGTAGCTGAGGATGCGGGTGTGGATGTGGTCCGCGGCCTCCAGCGCTTCGCGGATCGCGCCGATGCGGCCATCCATCATGTCGCTGGGCGCGACCACGTCGGCGCCGGCGCGCGCGTGCGACAGCGCCTGCTGCACCAGGGCCTCGACGGTCTCGTCGTTGACGACGTAGCCGCTGTCGTCGATCAGTCCGTCCTGTCCGTGCGAGGTGTAGGGGTCCAGCGCCACGTCGGTGATCACGCCCAGTTCCGGGAAGCGTTGCTTGAGCGCGCGCACCGCGCGCTGCATCAGGCCGTCGTCGTCCCACGCCGCGGCACCGTCGAGCGACTTGGCCTCCGGTGCGGTCACCGCGAACAGCGCGAGCGCGGGAATCCGCAGCTCGCTCGCGGTCTCGGCGACCTTGAGCAGTTCGTCGATCGACAGCCGTTCGATGCCGGGCATCGAACCGATCGGCGCGCGGCCGGGGAGTTCGTGGACGAAGACCGGGTAGATGAGATCGTCCGCGGTCAGGTGGTGTTCGCGCATGAGCCGGCGCGAGAACTCGCTGCGGCGCATGCGGCGGAGGCGGGTCATGGGATAGGTCATGGGGGCGAATGATACGCCTCGGCCTGCGGTGGCGTTTGCGTTCGGACAAGTCTCTACAATCCCCCGATGCGTCCCGCCCGCCCGCTGCCGCCGATGGCCCGCGCCTGCCTGCTGTTGCTCGGCGGGCTCGCGCTGCTGTGCTGGCTGGGGCCGATGTGGGTGCCGTTCGATCCACACCGGCCCGACTGGACCGCGCTGTCGGTGGCGCCGGGCACCGCCGGCCACTGGTTCGGGACCGACGCCATCGGTCGCGACGTGCTCGCGCGCACGCTCGCCGGAGGACGCCTGTCGTTGACCATCGGTCTGCTCGCCAGCCTGGTGGCGCTCGGCGTGGGCCTGGGGTTCGGCGCCAGCGCCGGACTCGCCGGCGGGCGCGTCGAACGTGGGTTGCTGCGACTGCTCGACATGGCCAGCGCGCTGCCGTTCCTGCTGATCGTGATCCTGCTGCTGACCCTGTTCGAGCGCTCGCTGTGGCTGCTGCTGGTGGCCATCGGCGGCTATGTCTGGATCGATCTGGCGCGGGTGATGCGCGCCGAGGCCGCACGCCTGCGCGAGCAGCCGTTCATGCTCGCCGCCACCGCGATGGGCGCGAGCTTTCCGCAGCGCCTGCGCTGGCATGCCCTGCCGAATCTGCTGCCACTGGCGTTCGTGTATCTCGGCCTGATCCTGCCGCAGGCGATCCTGGTCGAGAGCTTCCTCGGCTTCCTCGGCCTGAGCGTGGACGAGCCCTCGGCGAGCTGGGGCACGCTGCTGGCCGAGGGCGTGCAGGAGCTCGACGGCGCGCCGTGGACGCTGCTGTTTCCGGCCGCCTTCCTGGTCACGACACTGGCCGCGTTCCAGTTCCTCGGCGATGCGCTGCGCGACTGGCTGGACGTGCGCGGCGAGGCGCGTCAGGACGCGGAGCCCGCGGCATGACGCTGGCGTTGCAGGGGCTCGAAGTGCATGTCGGCGATCGCCGTCTGCTCGGCCCGCTCGATCTCGCGTTCGCGCCCGGCCGTCGGCTCGGCGTGGTCGGCGAAAGCGGCAGCGGCAAGAGCCTCACCGCGCTGTCGCTGCTCGGCCTGTTGCCGGCGGGACTGCACGCGCGGGGCACGTTGCGCTGCGACGAGGTCGAAGTGGTCCTCGGCGCGCGCGTCGCGCCTGCGCATGCGGCGCTGCGCGGACGCGCGATCGGCTGGGTGCCGCAGGATCCGCTGGCCGCGCTGCATCCACTGCGCACGGTCGGCGGACAACTGCGCGAAACCCTGCGCGCCCACGGCCGTCCCGAAACCGAAGCGCACGCGCTGTTGTCGCGCGTGCGGTTGCCCGATCCCGGAGCTGCGCTGAAGCGCTTTCCGCACCAGTTTTCCGGCGGGCAACGCCAGCGCATCGCGATCGCGCTGGCGCTGTGCAGCCGGCCGCGCTATCTGATCGCCGACGAACCGACCTCGGCGCTCGACGCGCGGATCGCGCGCGACGTGCTCGATCTGCTCGATGGCCTGTGCCGCGAGGAGGGGCTCGGCCTGATGCTGATCAGCCACGATCTGCCGCTGGTCGGCGCCTACGCCGACGACGTGCTGGTGCTGCGTCGTGGCGATGTCGTCGAACGCGGCGCGACCCGCGATGTGTTCGCGCATCCGCAGCAGGCGTACACGCGCGAGCTGATCGAGGCGGATGCGATTGCTTGTGCAGACGGGCCTTCAGGCCCGCCTGCACCAAGCAAGGCGCTGCTCCGCGCCGAATCCCTGCGCATGCACTACCCGCACGCGTCGGCCCCGGCGCTCGACGGTGTTGCCCTCGAACTGCATCGCGGTGAAGGACTGGCCCTGCTCGGCGAGAGCGGCAGCGGCAAGAGCACGCTCGGACGCGCGCTGCTGCGACTGCTGCGCGGTGCGCAGGGGCGGGTCTGGCTGGAAGAGGTCGAACTCACCGCGCTGCGCGGCGCGGCATTGCGCAAACTGCGCAAACGCATCGGCGTGGTGTTCCAGGATCCCTACGCCTCGCTCGATCCGCGGATGCGCCTCGGCGCGATCGTGACCGAACCGCTGCGCATCCACGGCCTCGGCGATGCCGCGTCGCGTGCGGCGAAGGCGCGCGAACTGCTGGTCGCGGTCGGGCTCGACCCGGACATGGACGCGCGTTGGCCGCATCAGTGTTCCGGCGGCCAGCGCCAGCGCGTCGCGATCGCCCGCGCGCTCGCCTGCGACCCGGAGCTGCTGGTCTGCGACGAGGCGGTCTCGGCGCTCGACGCGCATCATCGTCGCGGGATTCTCGCGCTGCTGGCGACGCTGAAGCGCGAGCGCGGGCTCGCACTGTTGTTCGTCACCCACGATCTCGCCGCCGCCGCCGCGGTGGCGGAGCGCATCGCGGTGCTGGAGGCGGGGCGGATCGTGGAGATCGGCGAGGCCGCCGAGGTGCTGCGCGCGCCGCGGCATGCGCATACGCGGGCGCTGGTCGAAGCGCGGCGGCTGCAGGGCGGGTCTTGACCCGCCCTTCTTGCGATGCAATCAGAGGATCCCGCCGCCCAGACTCAACCGCACCACCGCGACGATGATGATGATGCCGTTGAGCACCAGGCCGGCTTTCGCGCGGCGGCCCTTCTCGCCGCGCAGGGCGATGCCGACGGCGGCGAGGATCGCGCCGATGCCGGCGAAGGGAATCACCAGCCAGTTGAGCCAGCCCAGCAGCGGGATGAACGCGACGAGCATGAACAGCATCGCGAGGATGCCCCAGATCAGGCTGATGAAACCCATGGTGCGGTCCCCTTCGGGAAGGGCCGCGGATGCGCGGCCGGCAGGTGCGGAGATGGTTGCGCCGTGCCTGGATTCAAGGCCGCGGGGCCCGGTTCAGGCGTGAACGCCGTCGATCTCCACCGCCAGTTCCCGCCGGCAGATCGCCGCATGCAGCAGCAGGCGCGGAACCGAGCTGCCGAAGCGTTCGTCAAGCGCATGCGCGACAAGCGGCAGGTCGGCGGCGTCGCGCACGTAGACCTTGAGCCGGGTGCCGCTGCCGAAGCCGGCGGGCAATGCCGGCTGGTGGCGGCGCGCTTCGGCGAGGAGGGCGTCGAAGTTGGCGAAGGTCTCGCCGATCTGCGCCAGCAGTTCGCCGATGTGCTGCGAGGCGTGGCCGACCACGCTGGCGGTGCCGGAGAGCAGCAGCGGCATCGTGCTGCCCGGTGGCGGCAGCATGGCGCGGGCGAAACTCGGCGACTGCGGGCCGTACTGGCGCGGGTATCGGTAGGCGCTGACCTGCCGCGGGTTCTCCACCGGCGTGCCGCGGTGATCGGCCGAGAGCCAGTAGACCTGCAGGGTGCGGCGACCGTCGCAGCGCCCGATCGCGGTCGCCGCCGGCAGCTGGGCGATGTCGAAGCGGCCCAGGCCTCGGGCGCGACCGACGCAGAAGCGACGATAGCGTTCGGCATCGCCGTCGCCCTGGGTGATCGCGTCGAGATAGTTCCACACCCGCAGCAGGTGCGGCGTGCGGCTGCCGCCGACGAATTCGACCATCCGCCGGTAGGCGCGCTCGGCGGCCTCGCAGATGTCGCTGTGGTCGGGATGTTCACCGGGCGGTTCGTCGACCTCGATCACGCCGAAGGTCAGATGACCGTCGCTGGACCAGCGGATCCGGCCGCTGGCGGCGTCGCCATCGCAACCGTGAACGACGGTGCCGGCACAGCGCCAGTGCTCGAAGGGGGCGGTTCCCCAGGGCTGGAGCGGCACCCGCAGATAGCGCGGGTCGTCGCAGGCCGGCGCCGCCTCGCCGAAGCCGAACACGGCCAAGGTGTGCCCGGTGAGCAGGGCCTCCGGAGTCTCCGCCTGCACGTAGTCGACGGTCAGCGCCGGCCCGGGACCCGGGACCGGCTGGAGCAGCGGACGACTCATGCCCCGGTGGCGTCCGGGCGGAGGAACAGGGGCGTGCGCGGCCGCGACCGTCGCGCCGCGGCCGGGCGGGACGATGCCGACGATCCTGCGGGCTCCATCCCCCTGGGTTCAACGCCGTGATGGGCGGTCATGCTCTTCTGGTTACTGTCCGAGGCTGGCATCATACCGTGCGGCGCCCCGCCCCTGCCCGAGTTCCGGGCTCGCGCCCTGCCGGCGCGCCCTCCCGTCTGCCGACGGCGTGCGACGGTCGCGTCTCCGCGTTGCGTCCACCGCAGCGCTCCCTTGCGAATCTGGATGCCGAACCATGTCCGAACTGTCCCCCGCCGAACATGCCCTGGCGGAACTGCTGGTCGAAAGCCTGAACCTCGACGGCGTCGCCGCCGCCGACATCGACCCGGAAGCCCCGCTGTTCGGCGCCGGGCTGGGCCTGGATTCGATCGACGCGCTGGAACTGTCCCTCGCGATCAGCAAGCGCTTCGGCTTCCAGCTGCGTTCGGACAACGACGACAACCGCCGCATATTCGGTTCGCTGCGTGCGCTCTCCGCCTACGTCGAACAACACCGGACGGTGTGATCGCGATCCTGCGGTGGCTGCTGTTGCTGGCGTACCTGCCCCTGGCGCACGTCGCCGGGTCGCGTCACGCGCCGGAAATCGCGGCGCTGGCGCTGGCCGATCTGGTCCTGGTCCTGTTGATCGAATCCCTGCTGCGGCCGCGCCTGTGGGCTTGGCTGCTGGCCGCCGCGTTGGCCGCGGTGCTGGCGCTGTCGGCGCATGCCGCCTGGACGCTGCCGGCGCTGCTGCTGGTGCCGCCGCTGTTCCTGGCGGTGATCGGCGGCTGTTTCCTGCGCAGCCTGCGGCCCGGGCGGACACCGCTGATCGCCAAGCCCATCGCGGCGATCTATGGCCTCACCCCCGGCACCCTGTCGCCGGCGCATGCCCGCTATGCCCGCCGCCTGACCTTCGCCTGGGGCGCGGTGCTGGCGGCGCTGGCGGTCGCCAATGCCGCGCTGGCGCTGTTCGTGGTGCCCGACGGCGTGCTCGCACGGGCCGGGTGGGCATCGTCGTTCGCGATCTCCGGGGCGCTGGGCCCGCAGCTCGCCCCGCTGATCACCTGGGGGGTGCTGATCGCGTTCGCGACCGGCGAGTACCAATGGCGGAAGCGCGTGTTCCCGGTGCGGCCGTACCGCAACGCCTGCGAATTCGCCCGGCGGATGGCCGCGCTGGGACCCGCGTTCTGGCGGGAGTTCTTCCGGTGAGCGGCACGATCGACCATGGCGCCGACCGCCTCGCTCCGGCGCACGGGGCCTGAGCCGATGTCCACCGACACCTTCGTCATCGCCCACGACCATCCTGCGCTGCCCGGGCATTTTCCCGGGCGTCCGATCGTGCCCGGCGTGGTCGTGCTCGATCGCGTGCTGGCGGCCATCGAGGCGGCCGGCGGAAAGGCGGCCGGCCCCTTGCGTCTGCCGCAGGTGAAGTTCCTGCAGCCGCTGTTGCCGGGCGAGACCGCGCGGATCGAGCTCGATCCCGGGGTCGATCCGGGCGTCGACAGCGAGGGCGCGCGGCGCTGGAAGTTCCGGGTGCTGCGCGACGACGCGACGATCGCCAGCGGCGAGGTCGTCGCCGGATGAGAAACGCGCACGCATGAGCACCGAGTGGAAGCAGCGTCCCGAGGGCGGCGGCCGTTTCGCGATCTGGCTGATCCGCAGCATCGGCCGCTACGGTGGTCGCGGCGTGGCCCGCCTGCTGCTGTATCCGATCACCCTGTATTTCGTGCTCCGCCGCGCCCCCGAGCGCACGGCGTCGCGCGCCTGGCTGACGCGCGTGCATGGACGTCCGGCCGGTCTGTTCGCGGTGATGCGGCATATCCATACCTTCGCCGCGACCATCCTCGACCGGGTGTTCCTGCTGGGCGAGCGCATGCGCCGCTTCGACGTGTCCGTGCGCGGACTGGACGCCCTGCACCGGCATCTCGATGACGGTCGCGGCATGCTGCTGTTCGGATCGCATCTGGGCAGTTTCGAGGTGCTGCGCGTGCTGTCGCGGGAACGGCCCGAGTACACCGTGCGCGTGGTGCTGGACAAGGCGCACAACCCGGCGCTGACCCAGTTGCTGGATGCGCTCGACCCCGAGGTCGCCGCGACCGTGATCGATGCCGGCCAGGACGGCCCGGGGCTGATGCTGGAGATCCAGCAGGCAGTGCAGTCAGGCGCGATGGTCGCGCTGCTGGTCGACCGCGCCCATCCCGGCGGACAGAGCGCGATGGTGCCGTTCTTCGGCACCAAAGCGCCGTTCCCGACCACGCCGTGGATGATCGCCGCCGCGCTGAAGGCGCCGGTGGTCCTGGCCTTCGGCCTGTACCGTGGCGGCAACCGCTACGAGCTGGTGTTCGAACCGTTCACCGACGGTATCGACGTGCCGCGCGCGCAGCGTGGCGCCGAGATCGCCGCGGCGGTGCACCGGTACGCCGCGCGGCTGGAGGACATGGCCCGCCATGCGCCGTACAACTGGTTCAACTTCTACGATTTCTGGGCGACCGAGGCGCCGCGCACCCATGACCAGACCGATGCGTCGACACGTCCTGTCTAGCCTGCTCGCGCTGGCGGCCGCCTGTCCGCCGCTGGCGTCGGCGCAGGCGGTCGACAGCGGCTGGATCCTGCGGGCGCTGGCGCGACCGGCGCCCACCCGCACCGAGTTCGTCGAAGTGCGCGGTTCGGCGCTGCTGAAGGCACCGCTACGACTGGTCGGCGAATACCGCCGCCCGGACACGGACACCCTGGTGCGCGAGGTGCGCGCGCCGTATCGCGAAACCACGACCCTGCGCGCCGGCGAAGCCGTGATCGCCCGCGCCGGCAAGCCGCCGCGCCGCTTCGCGCTGTCGCGGGTGCCGGAACTGGCGGGACTGCAGGGCAGCTTCGGCGCACTGCTCGCCGGCGACCGCGCCGGCATCGAGCGCGCCTACGCACTGGACGCACAGGGCACGCGCACGCGCTGGACCCTCACCCTGATCCCGAAGGACAAGGCGCTCGCGGCCCGCGTGCGCGACATCGTGCTGTACGGCCAGGGCGCGGAACTGCGCTGCATCGAGACGCGTCCCGTGAAGGGCGACCTGCAGCGCACGCTGCTGGCGAGCGCCGCGCTGGCGGCGAAACCCGAGGCCGATGCGAAGACGCTGGAGACGTTGTGCCGGACGGGGGCGCCGTGAATTCGGATGCGCCCGTGGCGGCGGCGTCCTTCATCGCGCCGGCGATGACCGCCGCCGGCGATGGCGGTGAAGGCGCATGAGCGCCGCCCGCCGCACGGCCTGGGCCATGCTCTGGCTGCTCGTCCTGATCGGCGCGGCGCTGTGGATCGGCGCGCGGCTGCAGATCAGCGGCGATCTGCGGAAATTCATGCCTTCCGCCGAAACGCCCGCGCAGAAACTGCTGCTCGACGAGCTCGGCGAAGGCCCCGGTTCGCGGCTGCTGCTGATGTCGATCGGCGGCGCCGCGCCGGACGTGCTGGCCGCGCAGTCGCAGGCGATCGTGGCGACGCTCGCGGACGACGCGCGCTTCAGCCTGGTCGCCAACGGCGGCGAGGAGGCGTTCGCCGCGATCCCCGAACGCCTCCGCCCCTATCGCTATCTGCTGTCGCCGACCCTCGATGCGCCGCGCTACGACAGCGGGTTCCTGCGCGCGGAACTCGATGCGCGGGTGCAGGATCTCGGCTCGCCGGCGGCGGCGCTGATCGAACCGCTGCTGCCGTCCGATCCCACGCTCGAAACCCTGCGCGTGGCCGAAGCGCTGGAACCGGCGACCGCGCCGCAGCGTCTGCACGGCGTGTGGTTCGACAAGGCGGGCAGGGAAGCGCTGCTCGCCATCGAAACGACGGCCGCAGGGTTCGATCCGACCGGCCAGCAGGCCGCGGTCGCCGCGATCGAGGCCGCCTTCGCCGCCGCGCGCGGCGGCAGCGCATCGACGATGACCCTCACCGGTCCCGGCGCGTTCTCGGTCGAGATCGGCGGACGCACCGAACGCGAGGCGCAGCGCATCGGCATGGTCGACGGCTTCGGCCTGTTGCTGCTGCTGCTCATCGCCTACCGCAACTGGCGCACGCCGCTGTTCGGCGTGTTGCCGCTGGCCAGCGCGGGCCTGGCCGGGCTCGGCGCGGTGGCGCTGTGGTTCGAGGGCGTGCACGGCATCACCGTCGCGTTCGGTTTCACCCTGATCGGCGTGGTCCAGGATTATCCGATCCATCTGTTCAGCCACCAGCGCGCCGGCGTCTCGCCGTGGGCGAACGCGCGCGCGCTCTGGCCGACGCTCGCGACCGGTGTCGCCTCGACCTGCATCGCCTACGTCACCTTCCTGTTTTCCGGCGTCGACGGGCTGCAGCAGCTCGCGGTGTTCACCATCGCCGGGCTCGGCGTGGCCGCGCTCACCACGCGGTTCCTGCTGCCGGGCCTGATCGATCCCGATCCGCGCGACCCCGCGTCCTCGCCGCGCCTGCACCGCTGGTGGTCGCGGCTCGCGCGGCTGCCGCGGCCGCGCGCCGGATGGGTGCTCGCGTTCGCGCTGGCCTGCGCGGCGACGATCGCCTTCGCGCCCGGAGCGTTCTGGCAGAACGATCTGTCGAAACTCACGCCGGTGCCGGCGGACGCGCTCGCGCGCGACGCGCATCTGCGCGACGCACTCGGCGCGCCCGACGTGCGCTGGCTGCTCGCCGTGCGCGGCGCCGATGCCGAGACCGCGCTGCGGCGCGTCGAGCGCGTGCATGCCGCGCTCGACGCGCTGGTGGCCCAGGGCGCGATCGACGGTTACGACAGCGCCGCGAAGACGCTCCCCAGCGCCGCGACCCAGCGCGCCCGACAGGCGAACCTGCCGGCGCCGGACGCATTGCGCGCGGCGCTGGACACCGCGCTCGCCGCGACGCCGTTCCGTGCCGACGCCTTCGAGGACTTCCTCGCCGACGTCGAGCGCGCGCGTACCGCATCGCCGCTGACGCCGCGCGATCTCGCCGGCACGCCGCTGGCCGCGCGCGTCGGCGGCCTGCTGGTGGACACCCCCGGGGGCGCGGTGGCGCTGGTGTCGATGACCGGTCTCGACGATCCGGCCCGGGTCGCCGCGGCGGTCGTCGGGCATGAAGGCGTCGCGCTGCTCGACCTGAAATCCGCCTCGGAGTCGCTGGTCGTCGCCTACCGCGAGCGCGTGCTGTTCGCGCTCGCGCTCGCCGCGCTGCTGCTCGCGGCCACGGTCTGGCTCGCGCTGCGCACGCCGCGCCGGGTCGTGCGCGTGCTGCTGCCGATGGCGCTGACCACGCTGCTGATCCTCGCCGCGCTGCGCGGCTTCGGCGTCGAACTGACCCTGTTCCATCTCGTCGCGCTGATCCTCGCCGCCGGCCTCGGCCTCGACTACGCACTGTTCTTCGAACACGCCGGGGACGATCGCGACGATCAGCTGCGCACGCTGCATGCGCTGATCGTGTGCAGCCTGATGACCTTCCTCGTGTTCTTCCTGCTGGCGCTGTCGAGCATCCCGGTGCTGCGCGCGATCGGCGTCACCGTCACCCTCGGCGTACTCGGCAATTTCGTGCTGGCGCTGCTGATCGCACGGCATCCGGCTTCGGCTGTCGCAGGCGGGCCTTCAAACCCGATGCGCGCAACCGCAGCGGCCGGCGATCCCGCGTTCGGGGCTGACCACTCTGCTGCGGAGCACGGGAAATGATCGATCGCGCCGCCATCCAAGCGATGATTCCGCACCAGGGCGACATGTGCCTGTGGGACACGGTCATCGATCACGACGACATGCGCATCCGCCTGCGCAGCGTCGGTCATCGCGACCCCGCGCACCCGCTGCGCAGCGACGACCGCCTGCGCGCGGTGCATCTGTGCGAGTACGGCGCGCAGGCGATGGCGGTGCACGGCGGCCTGCGCGGCGCCGCGGCCGGTGGCGCGCCGAAGGTCGGCTTCCTGGTCGCGCTGCGCGATGTGCGCCTGCACGTCGCCCGCATCGACGACCTGCCCGGCGATCTGGAAGGCGAGGCCGAACTGCTCGCCGACAGCCCGGCGACGCAGCAGTACGCGTTCCGGATCTTCCACGACGGCATGCTGCTCGCCGAGGGGCGGGCGGCGGTGATGTTGCAGGGATGACAGAATGCGGCATTGAACTGGAGCGAACCTGCATGTCGAATTCCTCCCCTCGCCGCGCCCTCGTCACCGGCGGTAGCGGCGATCTCGGCGGCGCGATCTGCCGCGCGCTGGCCGCGAACGGCGCCCACGTCATCGTGCATGCCAACGGCCATCTCGCCCGCGCCGAAGCGGTGCGCGACGGGATCCGGTCTGCCGGCGGTTCAGCCGAAGCGGTCGCCTTCGATGTCGCCGACGGCGACGCGACCCGCGCGGCGATCGTCGCGTTGCTCGAAGGCGGCCCGATCCAGATCGTCGTCAACAACGCCGGCATCCACGACGACGCGCCGATGGCCGGCATGTCCGAGGAAAAGTGGAAGCGGGTGATCGACGTATCGCTGCACGGCTTCTTCCACGTGACCCAACCGCTGCTGTTGCCGATGGCGCGCACCCGCTGGGGCCGGGTCGTCAGTGTGTCCTCGGTCGCCGGCGTGCTCGGCAACCGCGGCCAGACCAACTACGCCGCGGCCAAGGCCGCGCTGCACGGCGCGACCAAATCGCTGGCCCGCGAGATGGCCAGTCGCGGCATCACCGCGAATGTCGTCGCCCCGGGCATGATCGCCGGCCGCATGG
>JAYRTK010000008.1:0-25629 GCA_041919595.1 Lysobacteraceae bacterium | reverse complement strand
GCGCTGACCCGGCAGGCCGAGGTCGGCGATGCCGCCGGTGCCGCGTGGTTGCGGGTCGACCCGGCACACGTGCGGCCCGATCTCAATGGTGCGCGACTGCTCGGTCTCGGCGAACGTCTGGGGCTGTCGCAGGCCGATGTCGATGCGCTGTTGCCCGCGTTGAAGCCGGTGTTCGGCGACAGCGGGTTCGCGCTCGATGCACCGCATCCCGCGCGCTGGTATCTCCGCCTGCCGCGCGAGGCGCGCCTGCCGGCGTTCAGCGCACCGGACGAGGCCCTCGGTGAGGATCTGTTCGAGCATCAGCCCGATGGCCCGGAAGGTCGGCGTTGGCGTGCGCTGCTCAACGAAGCGCAGATCGTGCTGCACAACCATCCCTGGAATGCGCTGCGTGCCGCGCGCGGCCTGGTCCCGGTGAATGCGCTGTGGCCGTGGGGCGGCGGCGTGTTGCCCGACCACATCGCCGGCGATGTTCTGCAGGTTCGCAGCGACGACGATCTGCTGCGTGCGCTGGCCCGCCTCGCCTGTGGCGAGGGTGCGCCATTGTCCGCGGCGTTCGCACCGGCCCCCGTTCCGATGCTCCACGACCTGCGTCGTTTCCGCGATTTCGCCGCGCTGCAACGCGATTGGCTGCTGCCCGCCTGCGCGGCCTTGCGCACCGGCGCGATCGCCGCGTTGCGATTGGACAGCGTCGACGGCAGCGGATTGCGACTCGTGCGTGGCCAGCGTTGGCGCGTCTGGCGCGGCGCCTGGACGGTGCCGCAGCCCGCGGACGCCGACGCATGAGCCGCACGATCCGGCGTCGCGACGCCATCGCCGAACCGATCGAGACCCCCGGGGCGTGGCCGCAGGAGATCCCGCCGCTGCTGCGTCGCGTGTATGCCGCGCGCGGCGCCTGCACCCACGCGCAGGCGCAGCCGCGCCTGACCGGGTTGCTGCCGCCGGATGCGCTGGGCGGCATCGACGACGCGGCGCGATTGTTGATCGAAGCGATGGACGCGGACCGCCACATCGTCGTGGTCGGCGATTTCGACTGCGACGGCGCCACGGCCTGTGCGGTCGCCGTGCGTGGATTGCGCCTGCTCGGCGCGCGACGGGTGTCGCATGCGGTGCCGAACCGGATGGTCCACGGCTACGGATTGTCTCCGGGGCTGGTCGAGGATCTCGCCGCGTTGTCGCCCGATCTGCTGGTCACCGTCGATCACGGCATCGCCTGTCATGCCGGCATCGCCGCGGCGAAGGCCCATGGCTGGCGGGTGCTGGTCACCGAT
The DNA here is from genome assembly GCA_041919595.1 of Lysobacteraceae bacterium. Lineage (GTDB taxonomy): Bacteria > Pseudomonadota > Gammaproteobacteria > Xanthomonadales > Xanthomonadaceae > Lysobacter_I. The sequence continues at coordinate 24,361 of JAYRTK010000008.1, read as the reverse complement.
CATCATCTGCCCGGCGAGCGTCTGCCGGAGGCCGATGTGGTGGTCGATCCGAACCTGCCGGGCGATGCGTTTCCGTCCAAGGCGCTGGCCGGCGTCGGCGTGATGTTCTACGTGCTGCTCGCCCTGCGCCGCCAACTGCGCGCGGCCGGTCGTTTCCCCGGCGAACCGCCGGATCTCTCGGTGCTACTCGATCTGGTCGCGGTCGGCACCGTCGCCGATCTGGTGCCGCTGGATCACAACAACCGGACCCTGGTCGCGGCGGGGCTGCGCCGCTTGCGCGCCGGTCGCGGATGCGCCGGGCTGCAGGCGCTGATCGAGGTCGCGCGCCGGCAGGCGCCGACCCTGACCGCCGCCGACATCGGCTTCGCGCTGGCGCCGCGGATCAACGCCGCCGGCCGGCTCGAGGACATGGCGCTCGGCATCGAATGCCTGCTCTGCGACGATCCGCGCCGTGCGCGCGAGCTTGCGGAAGTGCTCGACGGCATCAACGCCGAACGCCGCGGCGTGCAGCAGCAGATGGTCGCCGAGGCCGAGGACGCCATCGCCGCGCTGGCCCTCGATCCGGGTGGCGTGCGCGCCACGGCCTGCCTCTATCGCGAGGACTGGCATCCGGGCGTGGTCGGCCTGGTCGCCTCGAAGATCAAGGAACGCCTGCATCGCCCGACGATCGCGTTCGCGCCCAGCGACCCCGGCAGCCCCCTGTTGCGTGGCTCGGCGCGATCGATCGCCGGTTTCCACATCCGCGACGCGCTCGCGGCGGTCGATGCCCGCCATCCCGGGCTGATCGAGAAGTTCGGCGGTCATGCCATGGCCGCGGGGCTGAGTCTGCGCCTCGATGCGCTGCCGCGCTTCCAGGCCGCCTTCGAGGCCTGCGCGGCCGAATCGCTGTCGCCCGAACTGCTGCAGGACGTGCTGCTGAGCGACGGCGCGATCGCCCCGGAGCACTGCGCCATCGACACCGCGCTGGCGTTGCGCGATGGCGGACCGTGGGGGCAGGGGTTTCCCGAACCGGTCTTCGACGACGTGTTCGAGATCGTGAGCTGGAAGCCGGTGGGCGAACAGCATCTCAAGCTGGAACTGGCCTGGCCCGGCGGCGCACGGCGCATGCCCGCGATCCATTTCGGCGGCTGGAACGGTGAACCGCCGTCGCGGCGCGCGCGCATCGCCTACCGGCTGCAGCCCGACGAGTGGCGCGGCGGCGATGCCGTGCAACTGGTGGTGGTGCATCGCGAATCGTTGTCCGCGTGAATCTGCGGGCGCACTGCGCCTACGCTGTTCCGACGCTCGAGAGCGATCCGCCTGCGGAATGGATCAGGAGTCCACCCGTTCCTGATATGCGGCTCGGATCCGTGCCGTGATCGGGCCACTGGCGTAGCAGCGATCTTCGATCGCGGCGACCGGCATCACTTCGTACGCGGTGCCGCAGAGGAAGACCTCTTCCGCGCGCAATGATTCGGCGACCGTGATTTTGCCGACGATCGTCGGTATGCCGAGCGACTCCGCGATCTCCAGCACCGTCGCCCGGGTGATGCCGGCCAGAAAACAGTCCGGAGCGGGCGTTCGCAGTGCGCCATCGATCACGAAGAAAATGTTCGAGCCGGTCGATTCGGCGATGTCGCCATTCGCGTCGAGCAGCAGGGCGTCGTCGAAGCCGCGCGCTACCGCGCTGTTCCATGACAACGTGCCGATCGCGTAGTTCGGCGAGGATTTCGCCTGTGGCGGAAACACGGAGGCCGGCGCGCGCCGCCATTCGCTGATGGACAAGCACAGACCTTTCTCGCGCTTTTCGGGCGTATAAGGCTTGTTCCAGGCGAATGCGGCGATGGCGACGTTGACTTGCGGATCCGGCGAGCCGATACCGATGAAGTCGGCGCCGCGCCAGGCCACGGGGCGGATGTACGCGTCGCCGGTGAGGTTGTTCGCCGCCAATGCTGCGTGAGTCGCCGCTTCCAGCGCTTCGACGTCATAGGGGATCCGGTATTGCATCAACTCGGCCGAACGCAGAAAGCGCTCGAAATGTTCCCGCGCCTTGACGATGCGTCCACGATAGGAACGGATGCCCTCGAATACGGCGCCGCCGTAGTGCAGGCTGTGGCTGAGCACGTGCAACTGCGCCCGACTCCATTCGACCATCGCGCCGTTATGCCAGATGACGCCGTCCAGGGCCTCGAAGCTCGCGCGCTGCATCAGTGCGCTCCCGAAGGGGAACCCGCATCCGCTGAGAGATGCATGTCAGCGTTTCCTGCCGATGATGAGGCTGAATCCCGAAGGCAGAGGACGGCACTCCTCGTACTCGAAACCGGTAGCGTCGAACAACTGCGCATAGTGAGCCACCGTGCGCTCTTTTCCGCCGGTGATGACCAGCATGGTCAGATCGACCACTTTGCTCCAGTCGAAATCAGGTGTGTCCACCAGCACACGTTCGATCAGTATCACTCTGGATCCCGGCTCAAGCGTGGTTGCGACCTGGGTCATGATCGCGGTCGCCATGGCATCGTTGCATACGTGGATGACGCTCTTGAGCATCGCGCAGTCGGCCCGTACCGGGACCGAGAGGGTCGCATCTCCTTCGACGATGTCGATCCGGTCGCGCACGCCTGCAGCGCTCAGGTCGGCGTCTGCGCCCACCATCGATGCAGGCAGATCGAACAGGGTCGCACGAAGATGCGGGTGCGCGCGCATCACGGGCACGAGGATCACGCCGCGATTGCCACCAACATCAAGAAGGTGCGATATGCCGGAAAAATCGTAATGCGCAGCGAGTTCCTCGCCGACTTGCGCGGTCACGGACTGCCAGCCGCGGTTGAAGCGCTGCGACGCATCCGGGTCTTTGTCGAGATGATCGAACAGTTCGCGACCGTGCGCTATGCCGAATCCCGTGCGCCCGTTTCGCAGCGTGTCGGGCAGGTGCTGCCAGGCGCGGCGGAATTCCGGGCCGCTGAACAACCGCATCTGATGCCCCATGCCCGCGGGCGATTCGTCCACCAGGAGCCTGCCTTCGGCGGTCACGATGTGCCCATGTTCGGTGGCGACGGACAACGAGAGCCCCGAGAGCACGTTCAGCACGCGCTCGACGGCGTCTGCATCGAGATCGAGGCTTGCAGCGATCTCGTCGGCTCTGCGCGGCGTATCGCCCAGGCTCTGGAGAAGGCCTGTTTCGAGCGATGCATTGATCACGTCGGCGAAGATCGCGGCATGCGACAGGAAACGCAGATAATCCCGGGAGCCCGAGCGGCCGAGCAGACTGTAGCTGGATGACAAGAGAGATCTCCCGATGACGTGTTGTGTGGAGTGCTGGCGCGCGCCGGGTGCGGCGCTAGGAATGTCCGCTCGAAGCGATGTGTTTCGCGGGCGCAGGACGGGCGCACCTTCGACGGGAACGCGGATCGGGCCCCGTATTCATCCGCGTTTTTCCGCGGATCTGTTCTGTACGTGCGCGTGCGACGTCGGAGGACGATATGGAGACGTCCGATGCTGCGCTCGATGCGGGCTGATCCAAAGCATCTCCTGAGATTCCATTCCGCCGTGAGCGGTAACGCATTCGCGACGTGCTGCGATCCCTGTCCATCCCGTGTCGAACGCATCGATGCGTGATGTCGATTCCGTTCGCGCGGTTTGAGGTGCGGTAACCGGCACATTGGATTATCGCAGGCGACCGGGTCAGCGTCAAAGCATCCGCGGTTCGCTCGAATCCGCGTGGCCCCATGCGGGCATTGGCCGTACGGGCGACATGCGTTTCGGAGTTTCGGAAGGGGCCAAGGCGTCGCCTCGAACGGCCGCGCGGCGGTGATCGGGCACATCGGACCGTGCCGGTCGCGGCTGCCGCGGTCGACCAGAAACGTCTGTGCTATTCTCCGCACCGGATTCGTCAGGGCCGGCCTGATCCGGCGGTCGCGCGCTTCCCGCGGGATGGATGCATCTCGACCACGATCTTGAAGGACGCCAGGTGCTGGCGATGCGGCCGCCGCTCGCTGCGCAGACGCAATCAATGAAGCAGGGATTCGCATGTATCCGTTCCGGAACGAACTATTCGCCGCGGAAAACCGCTGGTACGTCGCTTGTTGGGACGAGGACGTCACCGAACGACCGATTGAACGCTGGATCCTGAATCGCCCTTTGGTTTTCTATCGGGACAGCGCGGGCCGCGTAGTCGCGCTCGATGGTCGTTGTCCGCATCGTGGGTTTCCGTTCGCCAGGGGGCGGGTGTGCGACGACACGATCGAATGCGGTTATCACGGCATGCGCTTCGATGCGACCGGCGCTTGCGTGCATATTCCGAGCCAGGCACATATTCCGCCGAAGATGCGCGTCGCGTCGTATCCGGTGTACGAGGCATGGAACTGGGTCTGGATCTGGATGGGCGACCCGCAGCGTGCCGATGCGAGCGATGTGCCCGATCATGTTGCGCTCGGGCTGACCGACACCGCCAACTGGGAGCCCGATGTCAAGATCTACTCGCACGTCGCCGCGCGTTACCAGCTTCTGCACGACAACCTGCTCGATCTCAGTCACGTGGGTTTCCTGCACGGTTCGACCATCGGCACCGCCGATCTCGCGCGTACCGAACAGCACAATACGCACGGCGAAGAATGGCTGAAGAGCGTGCGGTACGTCACCGATGCCACGCTGACGCCTGCGCTCGCGGCGGCCTGGGGCGTCGATGGCGTGGTCGATCGCGAACTCTCGCTCACGTTCATGCTGCCGTGCCTGCACTGGGGACACGACCGGTTCCTGCGCAGTCGCAGTCTGTCGACGGCCGACGCCGGGCGGGAACTCGCGGTGCGGCGTATTTATCATGCGATCACGCCGGCGACGCGCAACAGCGCCCATTATTTCTTCGTCCGCGCATCGGGCCTGCACCGTGACGGCCCCGCGCCGACGCTCAAATTCGATTATCGCAAGATCATCGACGAAGACGTCGCCGCCGTCGAGGAGGTCGAGCGTCTGCTCGCGGCTGGCGTCCCTCCTGTCGATGTTTCCGTGCGCAGCGACTCCCATGCGGTCAAGGCGAGGCATATGCTCGAGCAGATGATCCTCGCCGAACAAGACGATGCGCGTGTCGATCGCGCGCCTTCCATGCTCGAATCATGCAGGAATCCCCAATGAAGCATCTGCTCCTCGTCGGTGGTCACGACGAAACCTTCGCTCGCTTCGCGGGTCTGCCTTACCGTTTCAGCGCGATCCAGCTGGAGTCGAGCATCGGCGACGCCCAGCGGGCCTTGCTGGAACGGATCGAAGTCGTTCCCGCGCTCGAGACTACGGCGGTCGTCGCGTGCGCCCAGGCCATGCATGCATCGGATCCGTTCGATCTGGTGTTTTCGTTCACCGAAGACGGGCTGTTGCCGGCAGCGGCCGTCGCTCGCGAACTCGGCATTTCGGGCATCGATTACGACGCCTGTCTGGCGTGCATCGACAAACCGGTCATGCGGGCGCGCTTCGAGCACACCCCGTTCCGTATCGACGCGGCGACTTGTACTGCGCTCGAACAGGCGCTGGCATTCTTCGCGGCGCATCCCGGCGGCGTCGTGCTCAAGGACCCTCGCGGTGCGGGCAGTCGTCATGTCGCCATCGCGCATACGGCCGACGAAGTGAAAACGTGCTGGGCCCGGTTGATCGCCGAAATCGACCGGGTGCTCGTGGAGGAATACATCGGTGGCCGGGAATACAGCGTCGAGTCGCTGACCATCCGCGGCCGGCACGAGGTGCTCGGCATCACCGAAAAGCATCTGCACGATGGCACCCTGGTCGAGGAGCGACATGTGTTCCCGGCGACCGGACTGGATGCGGATCTGGTCTCGCGCATCGACGCGCTCGCGACCGGAGTCCTGGATGCGCTGGGGTATCGCCACGGGCCCTGTCACATCGAGATCAAGGTCGACGACGGCGAAGTCCGACTGATCGAGATCAACAATCGTGCCGGCGGCGATTTCATCTGGGAACTGGTGTGGCTGACGCGTGGCGTCGATATGTTCCGCGAAACGTTGGCGTATGCGTTCGAGGGCGAGCCCGATCCTGCGGCCCGTGCCGGCATTGCCCGTCACGCCACGGCGGCATCGCTGTTTTTCTTCGCCCCGCAGCGGGAGGCGGATGTGCGTGCGGCGCTTGAGGGTGTGTCGATCGAGCGATGCCTGGTCGACGATGACGATAATGCGCCGCGACCGGTCAACGACTCCGACGATCGTTACGGTGCGATCGTGATCGGTGCCGTGGACGAAGCATCCCTGCGCGCGGCGCTCGCGCGTGCCGCGGCTGCGTCGACCGTGGCCTCTGTGGCTTGAGCGACTCGTCGCCAACTTCGGCCCGTTGCCGCTGCCCATGACGGCCGGGGACGCATGGCGGCGCCTGCGGCTGCACTGGCGCGGGTTGCGCGCCGACAGCGTGCTGGATGGCGAGGGGCGTCTGGATGCCGCCCGTCTCGATGCCGGCGTATGCGCGACACGCACGCGCATGCGCTACGCGCAGGCTTTGGCGACGGGTGTGGTCGATGCGCGCTCGCCCGCGCGCATGCTCGGATATGCGGCGATGTTGACGGCGACGCTGCTGCTGGTCGCTGGCTCGATCGCACTGACCTTCCATATGCCGATCGCTTTCCAGGACTTCCTCGGCGATCTCGCCGCAGGCCGCAATGCGCGGGATGGCGCGCTCTGGTTGTTCGCTCTGCTCGCAGCCTCGTATCTGACCTTGAATGGCGTGTTCGCGATGGCGTTCTGGCTGGGCATCGAAGCGCGTCGTCATTTCGGTGCGATCGCGACCCTGGCGATGGCCCGCAGCGCCGACACACCATCGATGCGGCTGGTTTCCTTTTTCGGCCAGGAGCTCGAGAAGATCGAATCCGCGGTGTCGGTGATGCCGCTGCTGGCGCTCAATCTCGGCATCACCGTGGTCTCTTCTGCGCTTCTGGTTCGTTTCAATGGATCGCTCGGCTGGGTGGCGATCGTCGCGTTGTTGGCGACCACGCTGATCACCCATGCGCTGGCGCGCAGGAACGCCGAACTCGCGCAGCGGCTCAACCGCAGCACGCAGACTCGCGCCGAGACCACTGCGATCCTCTTCAAGACCGTGCGCACCGTGATCCAGGCAGGCCTGATCGGCAATGCCGCCACCGTGATCGCTGCGCTGCGCAAGGATGAAGTCGCGATCCTGCGAAAGCGCACGGTCGCGCTGACCTGGCTGAATCTGTTCCTGCAACTGGTGCCGGTGTGTCTCGCGCTGGCCGTTATCCTGCCGGGACTGATCGATGCGCGAGGGATCGATGTCTCGGTGGTGTTCCCGTCGCTGCTCATGCTGGGCACCCTGCGTTCGGCGATGGGCTCGCTGCCCGATCTGGTGGACGGTTTGAGCATGGGGCTGCACGCGCTGCGGGATGCTCCGCTGCCCGTCGCCGACGTGGTTTCCGATGCGCGCGTGAGCACGACCGCACCAATGCCGCCCGGGCCATTGGCGAGGTCCCTCGTGTCCTGCCTGCGCCAGGCGCGGGGACGGGTCGTGCATGTCGACATCGACGATGCGCCGACGATCGGTCGTTTTCTGCAGGAACTGCGGGCCTGCCGCGATGCGCACTATCTGCCCGACCGCCCCTGGGTCTATACCGGTACCGTGCGCGAAAACATTCTGCATGGTCGTCGGGTCGCGCCTGGCCGATTGCAGGATGCGCTCGAAGATTCGGCCCTGAATGCTGATATCGGGCAATTGGCGAATGGCCTGGAGACGGTCCTGCAGCCGGGTGGCGCCAACCTGTCGGGCGGCCAATGCCAGCGTGTGGCGATCGCGCGTGCGATCTACGACGACACCGCGACGATCGTCGCCCATCACGCATTTTCGGCGCTGGACGAGCGTACCCGAGAGCATGTGCTCCATGCCTGCATCGATCGAGGCTGGTCGGGACGAACGCTGCTGTTGATCGACCGCGATCCGGCGGTTCTGGCTTACGCGCAATGCCGGCTCGCATTCGATGCGGAGCAGGGCGCAGTCCTGCATGAGCTAGCAACGGTGCGTCGTCGCGCCGCCACGCTTGTCGAGGCGCAGGCTGTCGATTCGGGCAGCGCACCGTCGGTCGCGGAGAACGAGGAATCGACGACGTCGGTGCCGGATACGGTCGTCGGTCTGTCGCGCATGTTCGGGCGTCGCCGCTTGTTGCGGTTCGCGGCCGTGGTCGCGATCCTGGCGTTGTTCCGCGACGCCCTGCTGCTTGCGTCCCAGTATGTATTGACCATCGCTTCCGGCGCGTCCATCGCCGGTCAGATCGTGTTCGCCATAAGCCTGATCGGACTGGCTGCAGTGGTCACGGCGTTCCTCGTGCGCAAGGTGCTCGATACCGTGATCGTGGCCACCGATCGCGTGTTCGCGATGTTGATGCGCTCGACCTTCTATCGCAGGCTGGATCGCCTGGAGGCTCTCGATCGCTATCTCGCCGCGGGAATCCATGGTCAGAGCGTGCTCGACCGCTCTCTGGGGCCGCGCATGATCGCCTTGCTCGGCACCGCGGCGCTGCTCGCCGTCACGTCCCTGTTCGTGGCGCTGGTGGTGCCGATGACGATTCCGATGTTCGTGGCCGCATGCGCGGTGATGTTCTGGCTGGGCCGCCGCTATCGCGCCACCATCGCCGCGCTCGCCTCCGCGCAAGGCGAGATCAGCGGCAGCGCGATGGCTTCGGTGATCGAATTCATGGATGGTCGCGAGATCCTGCGCATGCGCCACGGCGCGATCGACGATTGGCTGGCCCGCCGTGTGATTCCCGGATTGGCGAGGCTTGACGCAGCGACCAAGGCCGGCGAGTGCGCAGAGCGCTGGTTCAGTCTGTCCAGCGAACTGATCAGCAGTCTGATCTTCCTGGGGGTCGCGCTGTGGTTCGGGCTTGGCGGTGCCGGTTCGCCCATCGTCGACGGATTGATTCTGGTCAGCATCGCAGCTGCGATCACGGCCAGCGGACGCCTCGTCAAGACGCTGGCCGCATTCGACCACGACCTGGTCTGGCTGCGGCGCAGCCTGGCGCTGATCGACGATGCCGCGATCGATCCGAAGACGGCCGATCGCGCCGAAGCTGGTCGTGCGCAGGTTCATCATCGTGCGTCGATCGTCGTCGATGGCCTGCGATTCGCCTACGGCAGCGAAGGCCGCACCGTTCTGCAGATCGAGACGCTGTCGATCGCCCCGGGCGAAAGCGTTGCGGTGGTCGGTCGTACGGGTGCCGGAAAGTCGACGTTGCTGAAGCTGTTGTCCGGCGTGCTCGTGCCGAGCGCGGGCAGTATCCGGGTCGCCGGCATCGCACCATCGGACCTGCGAGCCGCCGATTTCGGCGGGCTGTTCCAGATCCTCCCGCAGGAACCGGTTTCCCTGCCCGGGCGCATGCGCGACTCCTTCTTCCCGGTTTCGCTCGATACGACGGCGGTGCTGAGCGCCTGTGCGAAGGCGGAGGTCGACGCGGCGGCGGTTGCCGCGCTGGATCGACCCGCCGGCACCGCCCTGCGCGCAGTGGATGTCGCCCGACTGAAACTGGCTTCGATCGTCGCGAGTCCGGCTCCCGTGGTGGTGCTCGATGAGCCCACCGCCGCGCTCGACGAGCCGCAATCGCACGATTTCACCCGCAGTCTGCTGCGACTCGCGGCTGGCCGCACCATTCTGATGGTGACTCACAACGTCCGCCTTCGCGATTATTTCGACCGGTGCGTGGTGCTCGACAGTGTCGCCGCCGCTTCGGCGCCCGAAGACGCCGCAGCGCGAATGGCCACGGACGCGACACGGCTGCACCGGACGCACTTCCACGAATCGAACTCATGAAAATACTGATCCTCCATCGGGTACCGTTCGCGGTCCTGCATTACGACCAATTGATCGATCATGCGGTGCATGAGGTGATCTATCTCGGCGCGGAGGACCGGCTCGACGACCTGCCGCCCGATCTGCGTGCCGTCCGCATCGCGCTGCTGCCCGGGCAGGATCATGCGACCCATGTCGAGCGATCCGTCGACAGATTCCTCGGCGTCGACCGCGTGGTTTCCGCGTCGCAATACACGCTGCGCGATGCGGCGCGCATCCGCGAAGTCATCGATTGTCCCGGTATGCGCGTCGATGCGTTCGATGCGGTCGACGACAAGGTGATCATGAAGGCCCGCATCCGCGCACAGGGTCTGCGCGCGCCGGCCTTCATTCCCTATCCGCAGTTTCTCGAGACGCAGGACTGCCCGTGGGCGGGCAAGACGGTGCTCAAACCGCGGTGTGAAACGGCCAGTCGCAATGTCTCGGTCTTTTCGAGTCCGCAGATGCTGCTGGCGGAGGCGCTGCGAGGCGAGATTCCGGAGCGGCCCGCGGCGGAGTCGATGCAGGTCGAGGAGTTCGTCGAAGGTCCGATCCTGCATTTCGATGGATTCGCCCGTCATGGCGAGATCGCGCTGATCCAGCCGAGTCGCTATTACGGCACTTGTCTCGGCTACGCGCGCGGTGAATCGCTGGGTTCAATGCAGTTCGACGATCCAGCGTTGGCGGAAGCCGCCGCCGGCTATGTGCGCGCCAGCGGCATCGCGGATGGCGCCTTCCACCTCGAAATGATCGAGACGGAAGCTGGGCTGTGCTTCCTCGAAATCGCGCCGCGCGTCGGTGGCGGAGGCATCAACGATGTGATGCGTCTGCGCTGGGGTATCGACCTCGTGGCCGCCGATATCGCCGTCCAGGCAGGCTTGGAACCGCCTGCGTACGCGTCCCGTCCCACCGAAGAGCGCTACGGGTTCTATATCGTTCCCGGGCACCAATACGCCGGCAGCCGTTGCACCGTGCGTATCGATTATCCCGAACGCGCGCGGATCGTGGAAGCAACCGCGATCGGCGCCGACGAAACGCTCGGCACCGAGATCACCCACAATGCGGGCGAGGTTCCGCTGTATCTGATCCTCAGGCAGGACCCGACGATCGATGCGGCGGCGTTGATGGCCGGCATTGCTGATTCAATCGATATCCATTACGCAAAGGATTGACCGATGCAAGACAAGATCATCATCGTAAAACGCGATTCGCTGCCGGCCCTGACGCATGTCGACGTCGACGATCGCAGGGTGGATATCGGCGAGCTGCGCGATTTCAGCCGCCACGACGCGCTTCGCGCCTGCATGGCGTCCAACGCTTCGACGACATCGTTCGCGTGGACCACGCTCAAACCCGGGCAGACTCTGGCGGCGCACAAGCATCCTGTCGACAGCATGATCCTGGTGTGCGAGGGTCATGGCCGCTACTTCGGCGAATACGATGCCGCACTGTCCGCCGGAGACATCGTCTACGTGCGCAGCAACGCCCTGCATGGCTTCCAGGCGGCGGAGGACAGCAGGCTGGAATGCCTGTCGATCCAATTCGAAGGGCGCGGTCTGTATGAAGACAGCGAACGCAGCCTGGTCAGATTCGGTAGCGCAAGCCATTACGACTCGCTGTTGGCCAGCCATCGCGATTGGAAGCAGTCGTTCGCCGAGCTGTGTGCAGGCTTGAACGCCGATATCCGCAGTCATGGCGATATTTACAACGCCACTCTGTACGGCTGCATCGGTCGCTGGTCGAGCGTGTTCCAGAATCTGCTGTTCCTGCGCCAGGCCAATACCCATTGCAAATCGCTTTCCGAAATCTTCCGGGACCATCTGCGGGACGAATTCGGTCATGATGCGCTGCTGTCGCGGTACGAGTATCGATGGGATGCGCAGCTCGAAGCCTATTTCGGTTGGTTCCTCAACCAGATGTATACGCGGTCCGATGAGGTCAAGCTGATCCTCGTGCACATGGTGATGGAGTCGGCGGGCGACGTGTTCTCCCAGGTCATGGCGGAATCCAGCGCAGGTACGACCGAAATCGCCCGCTATGTCGATGTTCATGGCGAACTGGACGGCGGTCATGCGGACGTTGGCTCGGAGATCATCAAGCAGTACTGCTTCAGCCATTCCTCCGACGCCAGAAGCGCCTGCGAAGACGGGTGGCGGATGTTCGTGGGCATGTTCGCGCGGATGCGTGAGCTCGCCCTGCAGAGCCAACGCGAAGCCGTGCCGGTATCCGACATCGAAGCGGCTTGAACCAGGCATGGAGCGCATGACGATGACAAGGAGCAATTCGTGAAGACTCAGGACAACCGCGCCGGCGGCCCGGACAATGTTCCAGGTGGCATGGATCCGATGCGATGGCGCTTTGGTCGCGCGCGCGAAGCATTCGATCTGCGGCGAATCGATCTGACGCCTCTCGCCGTGGATTTCAGCGTGCATTCCCGCGAGTACTGCGAACGGGTGACCGGCGTGGATCTGACCGGTATCGCAGTGGAAGATTTCCACCGGTACATCCCGGTCGAGATGCAGACGCCCAACGACGTCAACATCAACGCATGCACGCACCTGATCCAGGAAGCGGAGGACGCGGCGCTGTACCGCGACTACATCCGTGTATTGCTGCACATCTCTTACGAGATACTCGGTACCGATTTCGTGTTTGAGGCCAAACCCTTCCTGCGCCTGCATTTTCCGCGGCGCATGCCTGATCACTTCCGGCTCGCCAACGGCCAGATGGCCTGTTACCACAGTGACATGATGTTCGGCGAGTACGCCGAGCAGTTCAATTGCTGGCTCTCGATCACCCGTTGCCGTGGCAGCGCTGGGCTGCAGGTGGCCAGCCTCGCCGACAGTTGCAGGATCGTCGATCGGTTCATCGATTCGCTGGGGCTTTCGACGCACGACTATGCGGAATCCCGTGCGCGCTTCTTCGAGTGGATGCGCGACGACGAAGACGCTTGTCGGTTCGTCAAGGATCGGGTTTCGCCCATGTCTTCCGAACCGAATGAGCTGGTCATGTTCGATCCGGTCAAGATCCACGGCACCGCCGAGAATGTCGAGGACACGACACGTTCGAGCATCGATTTCCGCATCCTGCCGCTGGACGACTATACGCGCGTGATCCGCCTGGCCACGGAAAATTCCGAGAAGATCACGACCTTCGACGGCATGGTGTATGTGCGCGGCGACTATTACCACTCGTCGACCATCCGTGAGTACGCCAGGGCGCACGATCTCGACGGCGGAGCCCGATGAGCGTGGCGCGAATGCGTCTGTTCGCGACGGTCGCGATCGGCAGCGCGATGGCCGCTCCTGCCGCTGCGGGCGATCTCGTCGCGCATCCACTCGCGGCGGGGCAGCGCATCGAACTCGACGGGCGGCTCGACGACGCGGTGTGGCAGGGCATTCCTCCGCAAACCGAGTTCTACGAGTTCAGTCCGCGCGACGATCGCGACGCAGCCCTTGCGACTTCGGTCCGGGTCGCCTTCGACGATGCGAATCTGTACGTGGCCCTTTCGGCCCGAGATCCCGCTGCCGACGATATCCGCGCCCCGTTCTCGCGGCGCGACAAGGTGTTCGCCGAGCAGGATATGTTCCAGTTGTTCATCGACGCCAGCGGTGAGCGGAAATCGGCGCAGTTCATTCGGGTCAATCCACGAGGCGCGATCGGCGACGGGGTCTATACCGAGTCGGAAGGCGAGGATTTTTCGCCGGACTTCCCGTTCGACGCCGCTGCGCATCGTCACGACGAGGGCTGGAGCGCGGAACTGCGCATCCCGTTCGCGTCGCTCGGTTACGACGGTTCTGGCCGGGACTGGGCCATGCTGGTGCTGCGCAACATGCCGCGTACCGATCGCATCCGATACGCCAACGCCCGTCTACCGCGCGACAACAATTGTCTGCTCTGCCGAAGCCCCGTATTGCGAGGTCTGCGCGATCTGCCGATCGGGTTGGACTGGCGGCTCACGCCGCAACTCACGGCCATCGCGCGATCCGACGAAGCCCGCGATCGCACCGAACTGCAGGCTTCCGTGGATGCGAAGATCAGGCTCAATCCGCGCACCGTGGTCGATCTCACGCTGAATCCCGACTTTTCCCAGGTCGAGAGCGATCTGCCAGTGCTTTCGGGCAACAGCCGTTTCTCGGTGCTGTTGCCGGAGAAGCGGCCATTCTTCCTTGAAGGCGCCGATCTGCTGGTGTCGCCGTTAAACGTCATGCATACGCGTTCGATCACGGATCCCGGCTGGGGCGCACGGACCACGTATCGCAGCGACAGCTTGAATCTGGCGTTGCTGACCGCGCGCGACCAGGGCGGCGGCAGCGTGATCGTGCCTGGCGCTTACGGGAACGATGTGGTCGCACAGGATTTCAGCTCCCAGGCGACGGTGCTGCGCGCGACAAGGACGCAGGCAGGGTTCACCTGGGGCGGCGTGTTCACCGACCGCACGCTCTCCGGCAGCCGGGGTTACAACCGCGTGATCGGCCCGGATGCCGTCTGGCAGATCGGGGCCGATACGCGGATGCGCGCGCAATTCCTGATGTCGTCGACCACCGCCATCGTGGATTCCGATGGCGAATTGCGAGAGGGCGCGCGTCGCGACGGTATCGCTGCCTACTTCGACATCAGCCGCGACGTGGGCGAGTGGCGCTATTACGGACGTTATCGCGATATCGGCGACGGTTTCCGCGCCGACAACGGCTTTTTCACCCAGTCCGGCGTGCGTGCGCTCGATCTCGAGGCGACGCGTCGTTATTACCGGGAAGGCGCCTGGCGCGAGATCAGTCCTTATCTCAACATGGGGCGTGTCCAGGACCGGAAGGGTCGCACCGTATCGCAGAGCGTGAACCCGGGCGTCTATCTGGCCGGCCCGCGCGGCATCGGTCTGAACATCGAGTGGCGCCCGGACGAGCGCATCGCGCTTGCGCCGGATGCGCCGTTGCTGCGGCGCGACTATGCGCGGGTCGCGATCGACATCGCCCCCAACGCATGGTTGAACCGTGTCGTGGTCGATGCGGAACTGGGCGATCAAGTGGACTACGAGAACGGCAGACTCGGCCGCGGTGGCCTGATCACCGTATTCGCACGTTGGCGGCCGTTCGATCGCTTCGAGATGGAGCAGGAATACAGTCGTTTCTGGGTGGATGCACGCGGCGGATCTGCCGACCGGATCTATGCTGAGGACACCTTCTCGTGGACGTCGATTCTGCACTTCAGTGCGCGCGACACACTGCGTGCGATCTGGCAGCGCGATGCCATTCGCCGCAATCCGGCCGCCTATCCGATTCCGGTCGATGTGCGCGGAGGCAGCGAAGAATTGTCGGTGGTCTACGCGCATACGCGTCGCTTCGGTTCGACGCTCTATGTGGGTTTCACTGCGGCTGAACGGCACGCCGTGCCGGACGACCGCCGTTCGGAAGTGTTCGCCAAAGCGAGCTGGGCGTTCTGAGCCGGCCACGGTCCGAACCGGCCGCAACGCCGGTCTGGGTTCCGGTGCGAATTCAACCGAAGTCGAGCACTTCGCCTTTGATCCGGTCGAGCGCCAGTTCGTCGCGGCGCAGCGCTTCCGGATCGCTGTTCACCAGGTCGATCCAGCCGGCGTCGCCAGAAAGATCGTGGGTAAGCTTCACGTTCCGGCCGACTTCGACATGCAGGCTGATGCGGCGGAAGGAAGGCAGCCGTTCGATCGTGTCCAGATTGCGCAGCGCGGTCAGCATGCCTTCGCGCTCGGCGATCAGATAGACGCGGATGGCGTGCGCATGCGACGCGAAGTGGATCGGCGGCGGCGGTGCCGACAGGAAGGCATCGACGGTGCATTCGACCTGGCTGAGACCATCGGCGCGCAGGTCGCGAACCAGCTTGTGGGTGTCTCCGCCGCTCAGGCGCGGCCCCACTTCGATGAAGACGATCTCCCCGCGCGAGTTGATCTTCAGTTCGGTGTGCGAAGCGCCGATCCGGAAGTCGAGCGCGTCCAGCGCCTGCGAGGCGAAATCGAACAGGCGTTGCGCGATCGGATCGGTGGCCGGCAGGTAGAACTCTTTCTCGTAAATGAAGGCCCGTCCGTTGTGCGGACCTTTCTGGTAGCGGAAACAGTCGATGGGGACGTGCTTGCCCGCGTACGAGACGAAGTCGACCACGTATTCGTCGCCGTCGACATATTCCTGCACCAAGGCCGACCGGTTCATCGCTCCCATCAGATTGCGCTGGCCGCAGATCGCCGCGAAAGCCACAGTCACCGCATCGGCATCGGCGCAGAGATGCACGTTGTCGCTGCCGCCGGATTCGGCCGGCTTGACCACCACCGGGAAGCCGGTTGCGCGCGCCCATGACCGTATCGCTTCCAGGTCGTCGGATTCGAATTGCGACGGTACGCGCAGGCCGGCCTCGGACACCATCCTGGCCATTCGCACCTTGTCGCGTCGCGCGTCGGATTTGCGCAGACCGTTGAAGGGCAGTCCCACCTGTGCGCACAGGGCGTCTGCGTAGACGATCGAAGGGTCGACGCAGCCGACGAGATGGGTGATCCCCGCACGTCGGACCTGCTCCGCCATCTCGCCGATGGTGGCAGTCGCGCGCAATACTTCGCCCGGCGCCTTGTCGAGCGTGCCGACAAGACCGCTTTCGATGCTGGCGAAAGCGATGCCTCGTGCGCTCAATTCTTCGTAAAACGATATCGACGTTCGGATCGGATCGACAAGCCCGAATTTGATCGGTGTAAGTGTGGACACGTTGCTTCCATGATGGATGCCGCGCGACAGGACGGCGCGGCTTCGTCTGGACCTAAGCGTTCTGACTCGCTGCCTCCTGGCTGCTCGCCGCTTCGGGATCGGCTGTGCTGTTCGCACCGCCCATGTCGAAGCGCGCGCCTCGACCCGATCTCGATCAATCCACCGCTTGCGCGATGGGTTCGTCTTCGCAGCCTTTGTCCGCCGCACGGGCGGGCTGTTTTCGACAGCCGGCGAGAGGAGAGAGGCACCGCGACCCGCGTGGCCGCAACGTCGCGGTGTGCCCGGTCCCGTGTTCACGGAGCGGGCCGCTGCGAGCGGTCGACCAACAGCGCTTCCGCTGCATGGCTAAGGTATCCGATCGGCATCGTCTTGTGTTGAAATATGCGCCCAGCGCGATGCCGGCTGCGACACATGAGCCCGTGCCGGATGTCGCCGGCGATGCGCACCATCGCGGCCAGTGCCGGCGCGCTGTACCGACGACAGTGGTTCCGATCAGGAGTTCGTATGCCTCATGTGCTGGTAGTGGGTGGAATGGGGCCGACGATCCAGGACGTATCGGG
The DNA here is from genome assembly GCA_041919595.1 of Lysobacteraceae bacterium. Lineage (GTDB taxonomy): Bacteria > Pseudomonadota > Gammaproteobacteria > Xanthomonadales > Xanthomonadaceae > Lysobacter_I. Next base: position 7,287 of record JAYRTK010000008.1, on the reverse strand, counting down.
GCTGGGCATCGAAATCAGCATGTTCCAGCATGCGGCGCTGGTGCGTCCCGAGACGCCGAAACTGTCGACGCGGCTCTACGTGTTCGATTACGAACGCCAGGAAGAGTCCGTCTCGCTGGCCCGCTGGCTGCATGCACGGCATCCGATCGATGTCGCCATCTCTTTTACCGAAAGCGGTATCGAAGTCGCGGCGGCGATCTGCGCGCAACTCGGGATCGCCGGGAATCCGCCCGAGGCGGTACGCCTCAGCCGCGACAAGCACGCCATGCGCGAACTGATGCGCGCGCGAGGCATGCCTGCGGTGCGTTTCCGCCGATGTATCGATGCGGAAGAAGCGCGCGAGTTCTGCCGCGATCTGGGTGCACCTGCGATCCTCAAGCCGGTGTCCGGCAGCGGCAGTGCGGGCGTGAGCCTGGTGCCGTCCCCGGACTGCGTCGACGAGGCCTGGGCGCGGATCGGGCCAGACGCCGCGCTGGGCGTGTTGGCCGAAGAATTTTTCGATGGACCGGAATACAGCGTCGAAGCGCTCAGCTTCGACGGCACGCACCGGATGGTCATGGTGACCGAAAAGCTCACCAGCGGCGCGCCGTATTTCATCGAGACCGGTCATCAGATGCCGGCCTCGCTCGCGGACGACGATCGGAAGCGGATCGAAACGAGCGTATTTGCGTTGCTGGATGCCATCGGTCACCGCTTGGGGCCGTCGCATACCGAGCTTCGTCTCACGGCGCAGGGTCACAGGATCATCGAAACCCATACGCGTCCAGGCGGAGATTTCCTGCCTGTGCTGGTCCAGGGCGCATGCGGCGTCGATCAGGTGCGCGAGACGCTGGCCAACATCGGTGGCAAGGCGCCAATCGCTTCGCCAGAACCGCCGCATGCGCAGGCCGCCATGGCGATTCGCTTCTTCACGCTCAACGACGTGGTGATCACGGGCATTTCCGGCCTGGACGCTGCAGCGGCGATGCCCGGCGTTGAACACGTCGTCTGCGATGTCGGTGTCGGCGATGCAGTGGGGCCGCCGATGTCGTCGGATTCGCGCCAGGGCTTCATCGTCGCGCGTGGCGCGACGCTCGAAGAAGCGGAGCAGCGGGTGACGGCCGCGATGGCCTGTGTCCGCTTCGCGACCGCCTGATACGCATCAGCGGCCCATGCGCGCATATCCGGGGGCGGGAATGGCGTCCGATCGCCGAGACCGCTCGGCTGTCCATCGCGGCAGGTGGATTCCGGTCTCCGATCCGGACGTCGCGACGCCGATCCTGCTGTTCGAGGCCAGTCGCCGTACGACGCATGCGCTGACCGGCGCATGTCCGCCACCGGTCGATGGTATCGTCGAATTCGCTGCCGCTGTTGCCCGTACCCGCGCTTCCGGAGCTGAATCGACCGCTCAGGTCTCCGGGCATCGGTTCGTCGCCAACCCCGTTCGCGTGGACGGGCCGTTCAGTCGTCACCATCCACAAGGGACATGCTCATGCAACGCAGTTGTGCGATTTCCGCTGCCATCACGGCGCTGGCGGGACTGTTGCTCAGTCACTCGATCAGCCCGGCCGCGCACGCGCAGCGGACGCCTCGCCACGCGCCCGAATCCGCGCTGATCGCGCCGCCGCTGATTTCGTCGCCCGATGCCGCCATTCCGGTCGGCCTGCGTTCGGCCTCGATCGAGGTCGAGACGAACGGCGGACTGTCACGCAGCACCGTGCTGCTGACGCTCTACAACCCCAACGATCGCCTGCTCGAAGGCACGCTGGAATTCCCGCTGCAGCCCGGTCAGCAGGTCAGCGCATTCGCGCTGGACGTGGCCGGCGAACTGCGCGATGCGGTGCCGGTGCCGAAGCAGAAGGCCCAGCAGGTGTTCGAGAGCATCGAGCGTCGCAATGTCGATCCCGGCCTGCTGGAACAGACGGCAGGCAATCATTTCCGTCTTCGCGTCTATCCGATTCCCGCCCGTGGTACCCGCGAGGTGCGGCTGGTGATCGACGAGGCCCTGCGTCGCGAGGACGGCGCCTGGCGTCTGGACGTGCCGGTCCAGTTGCTGGCCGAAGCCGATCGGCTGGCGCTGTCGGTCCGCACCCGCGGCCTGAGCGCGGCGCCGGTGCAGCGCGGCAATTTCGCGCCGCTGCGCTTCGAACGCATCCGCGGCGGTTATGCGGCACGCTTCGAAACCCTGCGTGAAACCCTGCCCGGGTCGTCGTCGAAGCGTCGCCTGCAGCCGCTGGGCCTGCGGTTGCCCGCGTCCACCTCCATGCAGGCCTATGTGCAGGCTTACGACGGCGATCGTTTTGCCCTGGTGGATCTCCCGCTGACCGCCACGCAGAGCCGCCCGCGCGTGTTGCCTTCGTCGGTGGGACTGCTCTGGGACGCATCGGGCTCCGCGCGAAAGCGCGACCTTCAAGGCGAATTCGCGTTGCTCGATCGCTATTTCAAGGCAATGGGCAACGGCAGCGCGACGCTGCGGGTGCTGCGCGATGTGGGCGAGGAGGGCGGTCGCTTCGAGATCCGGAATGGCGACTGGAGCGCGCTGCGCAAGGTGCTGGAGAGCACGGTGTACGACGGCGCCAGCGACCTCGCCGATTGGACGCCGCAGGCCGGCATCGACGAATACCTGCTGGTGAGCGACGGTCTGCGCAATTACGGCAACGCCGCATTTCCCGCGCTGCGGGAGGGGCAGGCGCTGTACGCGCTGAGTTCCGCCGGCGCAGATGCCGATGCCACGCGGTTGTCCGCGCTGGCGACGGCGCGCGGTGGTCGGCTGGTGCAATGGCAGGGCCGCGAGGGTCTCGAGGCCGCGGCCACGGCGCTGTTGCGCGATGCCACCCGGATCGTCGGTCTGGAAGGCGAGGGCATCGAGGATCTGCAGCCGCAGGCCTGGGAGGTCGATGACGGTCTGTTGCGCGTCGCCGGTCGCCTGACCGAATCCACCGCGATCGTCCGCGTCCGCCTGATCGAGGCCGGCCGGCCGCGCGCGGTCGAAGTACCGGTGGCCGCCGACGCGCCCGAAAGCACGCAGGTGGCGACGTTGTGGGCGAGCTGGCAGGTGGCCGCGCGCGCGGCCGAGCCGGAACGGTACCGTGGTGCGATCACGCGCCTCGGCCAGCGCTTCGGTCTGGTCACGCCGGGCACGTCGCTGCTGGTGCTCGAAGCCGCCGCCGACTACGTGCGCCACGATATTCCCGCGCCGGCCGCGCTGCGCGCGGAAGTCGATGCGCTGCGGCGGACGCAGCAGGCCGAGAAGGCGCAGTCGCGCAGCCAGCGCCTGGAAGAGGTGGCGGTGCGCTTCGCCGAACGCATCGAATGGTGGACGCGCGATTTCCCGAAGGGCGCGCCACCGAAGCCCGAAGTGCCGAAAGTCGGAGCCGCCGCGGACATGATCGCACCGGTGGCCATGGCGGCACCGCCTCCGCCGCCAGCTCCGGCCATGGCGCAGGAAGCGGCTGCGGCTGCGGCGGATGCCGCCGCCCGCAGCGAGCAGCGCGAAGAATCCATGCGTGGCGCACCCGCGCGCGCGCTGCTGCGTCCCGGCAACGTGCAGGCCGGATTCACGGCCGATGGCGCTGCCGCGGGAGAAGGCGTGTCGATCCAGTTGCAGGCCTGGGCCCCGGATTCGCCGTACGCCCGCCGCCTGCGCGATGCGAAGGCCGAGGATCTCTACGCCGTGTATCTTGACGAGCGCGACAGCCACGCCGACAGCACCGCGTTCTATCTCGACGTGGCCGATCTGCTGCTGAAGAAGGGCCGTCGCGCCGAAGCCCTGCGGGTGCTGTCGAATCTGGCCGAACTCGATCTGGAAAACCGCCACGTGCTGCGGGTGCTCGGCTATCGCCTGATGCAGGCGCAGGACTTCGCCCGCGCGGTCGACGTGTTCCGCGAGGTGCTGCGTCTCGCCGAAGAGGAGCCGCAGAGCCATCGCGATCTCGGCCTGGCGCTGGCCGCGTCCGGGCAGCGCCAGGAAGGCATCGAGCGTCTGTATGAAGTCGCGGCGCGGCCGTGGGATGCGCGCTTCTCGGAAGTCGAACTGGTCGCGCTGAACGAGATGAACGCCATCATCGCCACCAGTCCGACGGCGCTCGATACCGCCTTCGTCGACCGCCGGCTGCTGAAGAACATGCCGCTGGACCTGCGCGTGGTGCTGTCCTGGGACAGCGACAACAGCGACATGGACCTGTGGGTGACCGACCCCAACGGTGAGCGCTGCTACTACGGCAACCGGAACACCTACCAGGGCGGCCTGCTCAGCGACGATTTCACCGGCGGCTACGGCCCCGAGGAATTCGTGCTCAAGGATGCGAAGCCGGGCAAGTACAAGGTCGAAGCCAATTTCTTCGGCGACCGTCAGCAGATCGTCACCGGCGCAACCACGCTGAACCTCGGTTTCAGCACGGGCTGGGGCACGAAACGCCACAAACAGGAATTCGTGACCCTGCGTCTGAACGGTCGCAGCGAAACGGTGTTCGTGGGCGAGTTCGAGGTGAAGTGAAGATGGTCGTGGAAACACGCCGGTAGATATCGTCCCCGCGCAGGCTCCGGATGGTGGCGCTGGACCTGATCGGAGACCCGCAGGGCGGCGCACAGGAGGTGCGTCGTTTTTCGACGAGGCATGGACGCCTCGCCGAAAAATCCCGGCCACCTTTCAGTCGGCAGATTTGAATTGGACCTGAGTGTTTCTTTGGTGACTTTCTTTGCGCCAAAGAAAGTCACTCGCGCCCCAGCGCGAAAAAGGTTCCAGGCCTTACCTGAAGACCCTCGGTCGCGGATGTGAAGTTGCCGTCCAGATTTCTTCTGCTGTTTCGATCAGCCGGAACTTGACTCGCTGGCGACCACTTCCCGGTGCGACAGACGATCAACGTTACCGCCATCCCGTTTCAACCCGAACAACGGTCGCATCCACCGCACCCGCCGCACGATCTCGAAACCGAGGAAGCACAGCCCGAACGTCGCCAGCACCAGCAGCGGACCTTCGATCGCCGGCCGCAGGCCCAGCGGCTGCGCGTTGTGCGCGAGGATGACGATGACCGTCTGATGCAGGATGTAGACCGGGAACACCGCTTCACGCAGATAGCGCAGCGCCGGGCCGTCGCGGAAGGCGAGGCCGCGGACCATGCCGAGGATCGCGGCGATCGCGGTCCACTGGAACAACGCCCAGACCGTACGCTGCAACATGCGCAGCGCATCCGGCGGCGGACGGTCGTCGCCGTAGCCGCTGCCGTAGAAGTACCAGGCGATGAAGACGTACCCGGCGACCGCGAGCCCGGCCGAGATCCATCGCATCCGCTGCAGCGCGTCCCAGACGCCGGTGCGGGTCGCGATCAGCGCGCCGAACAGGAAGATCGGCAGGTACTGCGCGTGGTTGTACCAGTCGTCGACCAGGGCATGCGTCGATTCAAAGCGCTCGACCAGCAGGATCCGCGCGACCGCCAGCCACAGCGCCGGCCACAGCAGCACGCCCGGTCCAGACAACCGCTGTTCCAGCCAGCCGCCTAGCGCGTCGACCGCCTTCGGCGCGAAACGCAGCAGGGCCCAGATCGCGAGCGTGTAGACCCAGAGGTAGGCCACGAACCACAGATGGTTCCAGGTCGGCACGTCCAGGCAGTCGCCGTCGCGGCAGAACGTCCCGTCGCCCTGCAGATAACGGCCCCAGAAGGCCAGATAACCGTCGTGGTAGCCGCCGGGCAGTTGCTCGACGACCTCGTAGTAGGCCTGCGGCGTCACCACCACCAGCATGCCGAAGATCAGCGGGACCAGCAGCCGCCAGGAGCGCTGGCCGACGAACCCGGCCGGCGCCTTGCGGAACAGGAAGGCGGTGGCCACCCCGGAGATCAGGAACAGCAGTGACAGTCGCCAGGGCGCCGACAGCAACATGAGCGGTTCGAGGGTCTCGCCGGCGTACGGGCTTTTCACATGCCAGTCCCAGCTCACGTAGTACATGCCGGTGTGGTACAGCACCAGCAGGCAGAACGCGGCCACCCGCACCCAGTCCAGATCGTATCGGCGTCCCATCGTCGTCTCCATCCCGGAAGCGGGCGTCTCGGAAGTGGGCGCCAGTCTCGCCGTGGCCGATCCGCCCGCCAGCGCCAAGTGCCTGATCGCAGGGAAGAAGGGACGAGCCGTGACCGGGCAGGGATGGTCCGGGGACGGAATGCGCACCGGGCCGCCTAGAATGCGCGGATGTCCATCGCGCCAACGACCGCCTCCTCCGACGCCGCCGGCTTGGCTTGGCTGCGGCGCTGGCATCGTGCGATCGAGATCGGGTTCTGGATCGGCCTGACCGCGGTCAACGGTGTCGCCAACAGCGTCACCGTACTCATGGACATCCGCCGGGTCGGGCTGGACTTCGCGGATTGGGAGCCGGTGGTCTGGGAGTGGTCGAGCGGGATCGTGATCCTGCTGCTGATTCCTGGCGTCGCCTGGCTGACCCGGCGCTTTCCCCTGCATTGGGGCGTGCTGCGGCGCCATTTGTGCTGGCTGCTGCTGGGCAGCGTGGCGTTCTCGCTGCTGCATGTGGCCGGGATGGTCGTATTGCGCGAGCTGGCCTACGCCATGCAGGGCGGGGACTACGATTTCGGCCACTGGCCCAGCGAGTTGGTCTACGAATACCTGAAGGATGTCCGCGGCTACCTCATGATCGTCTCGGTCATGGAGAGTTACCGCTTCATCGTCCGCCGCCTGCAGGGCGAAGCCAGCCTGCTCGGGCCGCCCGACGAGGGCGAGCCGGTGGAGTCGCTGGACCGCCCCGAGCGCTTTCTGGTCCGCAAGCTCGGCCGCGAATTCCTGATCGCCGCCAACGACATCGAATGGCTGCAGGCTTCCGGCAACTACGTGAATCTGCGCGTCCGCGGTCACGATTACCCGCTGCGGAGCACGATCGCCGGGATCGAAGCCCGGCTGGACCCGGAATGTTTCGTCCGGGTCCACCGCAGCTACATCGTCAATCTGCGCGGTGTCGCATCGATCGAGCCGCTCGACAGCGGCGATGCCCGCATCCATCTGCGCGACGGCGCGGCGGTGCCCTGCAGCCGGACCTATCGCGATGCGCTGCGCGCCCGGGTCGGGGCGGCCTGAAGCGGTCGCCCGGTAAGATCCCGGACAGCCTGCTAGAATCTCCGGTCTTTGCTGCAACCGCACATCACGCCATGATCGAACTCAACCCGATCCGCCAGCGCATCGCCGACCTCCGGGGTCGGCTCGATGCGCTGAGGGGGTATCTTTGACTACGACGCCAAGGTCGAGCGTCTGGAAGAAGTCAATCGCGAGCTGGAAAACCCCGATATCTGGAACGACGCCGAACGCGCG
>JAYRTK010000007.1:0-27226 GCA_041919595.1 Lysobacteraceae bacterium | reverse complement strand
GGAACTGTCGCTGTTCTCGCGCGACACCGTGGCGCTGTCCACCGCGGTGGCGCTGTCGCACGAGATGTTCGATGCCGCGCTGATGCTCGGCGTGTGCGACAAGATCGTGCCCGGCCTGCTGATCGGCGCGCTGAGTTTCGGCCACCTGCCGGTGATCTTCGTGCCCGCCGGGCCGATGCCCTCCGGCCTGCCGAACAAGGACAAGGCGGCGGTGCGTCAACGCTACGCCGAGGGCAAGGCGACCCGCGACGAGCTGCTCGACGCCGAATCCGCCTCGTATCACAGCGCCGGCACCTGCACCTTCTACGGCACCGCGAATTCCAACCAGATGCTGATGGAAGTCATGGGCCTGCACATGCCGGGCAGTGCGTTCGTCAATCCGAACACGCCGCTGCGCGATGCGCTGACCGTGGCCGCGACCGAACAGGCGCTGCGCATCACCCATCTCGGCGACGACTACCGGCCGATCGGCCGGACGGTGGACGAGAAGGCGATCGTCAACGCGATGGTCGGGCTCGCCGCCACCGGCGGTTCGACCAATCACGCGCTGCATCTGGTCGCGATCGCGCGCGCCGCGGGACTGATCATCGACTGGGACGATCTCGACGAACTGTCGCAGGCGACACCGCTGCTGGCGCGGGTGTATCCGAACGGCAGCGCCGACGTGAACCACTTCCACGCCGCCGGCGGGCTCGGCTTCGTCATCCGCGAACTGCTCGATGCCGGACTGATGCACGCCGACATCCGCTGCGTGCACGGCGGCGACCTCCGTCAACAGGCGCAATCGCCCGCGCTCGACGGCACATCGCTGACCTGGCGTGCACCGCCCGCGCATTCGGCCGACACCGCGATCGTGCGCGGCGTGGCCGAGCCCTTCGATCGCGAAGGCGGCCTGCGCCGCCTGCAGGGCAATCTCGGTCGCGCGGTGGTCAAGATCTCCGCGGTCGCGCCCGAGCATCGCGCGATCGCCGCGCCGGCCAAGGTCTTCGAGTCGCAGGACGCGCTGCTCGCCGCATTCAAGGCCGGCGCGCTGACCGGAGACTTCGTCGCGGTGCTCCGCGGCCAGGGCCCGCGCGCCAACGGCATGCCGGAACTGCACAAGCTCACGCCGACCCTGTCGGTGCTGCAGGATCGCGGCCAGCGTGTCGCGCTGCTCACCGACGGCCGCATGTCCGGCGCGTCGGGCAAGGTGCTGGCGGCGATCCACGTCAGCCCTGAAGCCGTCTGCGGCGGCGCCCTCGCGAAGCTGCGCGACGGCGACCTCGTCCGCATCGATGCCGAAGCCGGTGTCATGCATGCCGACGTGGACGCGGACGCATGGGCCGCACGCACGCCGGCGACGTTCGATCTCGCGGCCGACGCATACGGCGTCGGTCGCGAACTGTTCGGCCTGATGCGCGCCCGCGTGGGCAGCGCGGAGGAAGGCGCCTGCAGCCTGTTCGCGCAGGAAATCGTCGGGAGCGACCATCGATGAAAGACACCGCGCATGCGTCCACGCTCGCGCTGATCGCCGACATCGGCGGCACCAACGCGCGTTTCGCCCTGACCGATCTGTCCGCGCCCACGGCGCAGGTGCTGGAACCGCGCAGCCTCGAGGCCGCGTCCTTCGCCAGCCTGCAGCATGCGGCCGAGCATTATCTCGAAGCGGTCGGCGCGAAACCGCGGCATGCCGCGATCGCGGTGGCCAGTCCGGTCAACGGCGAGGAAATCCGGCTCACCAATCGTGCCTGGTCCTTCACCCGCCGCGAACTGCAGCGTGCACTGTCGCTCGACACGCTGCACGTGCTGAACGATTTCGGCGCGGTCGCCTGGTCGGTGCCGGCACTGCATGCGAACGAGCAGCTCGTCCTGCACGGCGGCGACGACGCGACCCTGCAGGGGCCGATCACGGTGCTGGGCCCGGGCACCGGTCTGGGCGTCGCGCTGCTGGTCGGCGACGCCGGCCACTGGCAGGTGGTCGAGACCGAAGGCGGCCACGTCAGTTTCGCGCCGCTCGGCGACGAGGAACTCAACATCGCGCGCTGGTTCACCGCGCGCTTCGGTCGCGTCTCCAACGAACGCCTGCTCTGCGGCAGCGGTCTGTCGCACATCGACGCCGTGCTGCGCGGCGCGGTCGATCACGCCACCGGCCAGCATCAGGATCTGCGCGAACCCGCGGAGCTGGTGTCCGCCGCGCTCGAAGGCCACGACCTCGCCGCGCGCCGCACGCTCGCGCGCTTCTGCGCGGTGCTCGGCAGCGTCGCCGGCGACGCCGCGCTGATCCACGGATCGCGCACGGTGATGATCGCCGGCGGCATCGTCCCGCGCTTCGTACCGTTCCTGCGCAGCAGCGCCTTCCGCGAACGCTTCCTCGCCAAGGGCCGGTTCGCCGCCTATCTCGAATCGGTCAACATCCGCGTCATCACCCACCCCGGTCCGGGCCTGCTCGGTGCCGCCATGGCGCTGCGCGCCGACCTCGCCCGCGAGAACGCATGATGAGCACTTCGTTCGATCCGGCGCGCATGCGCGAGATGACCGCGCGCATCGACGCGATCCTGCAGCAGGCGCCGGTGGTCCCGGTGCTCGCCGTCGCCGATCCCGACGACGCGATCCCGCTCGCCGAAACCCTGGTCGCCGCCGGCCTGCCGGTGCTCGAGATCACGCTGCGCACGCCGGCCGCGCTCGAGGTCATCCGACGCATGCGCAGCGTGCCCGGCGCGATCGTCGGCGCCGGCACCGTGCTCACCGCCGCCGACCTCGCCGCGGTCGAAGACGCGGGCGCCGCGTTCGCGATCTCCCCCGGCGCCACCGACACGCTCTACGCGGCGGCACAAACCGCCGGCATTCCGCTGCTGCCCGGCATCGCCACCGCCAGCGAACTCATGCGCGGCCTCGAACACGGCCTCACCCGCTTCAAGTTCTTCCCCGCCGAATCCAGCGGCGGCATCGCCGCCCTGAAAGCCTTCGCCGGTCCGTTCGCGCAGGTGAAGTTCTGCCCCACCGGCGGCATCGATGCCACGAAGGCCCCGGCCTACCTCGCGCTGCCGAACGTGATCACCGTGGGCGGGTCGTGGATGGTGCCGGGCGAGGCGTTGAAGGCGAAAGACTGGGCGCGGATCGGTGCGCTCGCCATGACCGTCGTTTGATGCTCCGCGCATACGACATGCCAACCCGCGCATCACCTCCGCCTCGGCTCGCACCCCACGCCATCCCCGTCGCGGTCGAGATGCGGGCCATAGCCCGGATCGCCGCGGCGCACGGGTGCCGCGCCGGCGGCGCGGGCCTCGCTGCAGTTCGCGAAGGCACCGGAGGTGGGCGTGAGGCCTGAGGGTGCGAGCCTGGATGGCGAGACGTCGTAGGGATTCGGCATCGCCCGCGATGCAGGCGGGGAACCACCACCGTGGCAGTGGTAACCACCGCGTTTGCGGTCGTGATGGCAGCCGTGCCTGTCGAGGCCGCCGCCGTGGGCGAGCACAGGATCGGCGCAGCAGGCCGCGATCGCGATCAGCGATGCGGTGATGCGTCGCGCTGCGCCTGCCCTGGCCATCCGGCATTCCCCCCTGTGGGATGCGATCCGGGATCGTTCTCTGTCGGCCGAGTCTGTTCGCCAGACGCAGCGGAAGTCAATCGCGTGCGCGCTTCCGCTACCGGAAACGCGCAGCGTGAACCGTTATCTCCATGACGAAGGGCGTTCCTGCAATGACGGTGTCGATCGCATGCCGCGAATCAATTCACGGCCTCGATATCGATCGCGGCGCATCGACCCTGCGTCGTTCGTCGCGAACGCGCGCTCGGCTCAGCGCACGGTATCGACATCGATCAACGCGATCTGTCCGCCTTCATGAAAGATCTCCACCTGCGTGCAGGTGGACATTCCCGGACGGAGGATCCGGTCGTAACGACACTGCGTCCAGGTCACCCCCTGCGGCCATGGGCCGGGACGCTGCACCAGATGCAGGTCCAGTTGCAGGATCGCCGGATTGAAGCCCTGCGGCACGCGTTCGTGCAGTTCGGCCTGCACGCCGGGATTGCCCACTTCCACATCGCCCACGACATGCAGGGCGTCGGGCTTCGGCGGCATCAGATCCAGCCAGGCATACCAGTGGCGGGTATTCATCGCGGCGCTCCTGTAGTCGGTACTGCGAACGCCGCGGCTGCGGCTTCGATATCAGTATCGGCGGCTTCGATGGACGAAGAAGCGCGCAATCCGGGATCGAATCGGTCTCGTGCCCGGCCCGTCCATGGCCGATCTGCGGCCGTTCGGGATGGCGATGCGGCTGCATCCCATCGAAGTCCATGTTTCAGTGCCCGGAACGGATCGGGGCTTGCCCGGGCAGTGTGGATTCCGGCACCAGCAGGAACCGCAGCGGAATTTCCACCCGCGCGCTCCAGGCCGCCTCATTGTGTTCGGCGCCTTCGAAGCGGCGCGTGATCCAGTCGCGGTCCGCGCGCCAGCCGGCCTTGCGCAGCGCGATGTCCATGCGCTGCTGGAACGGCGGATACCGGGCGTCGAGCGTGACGGTGCCGTGGTCGAAATAGAGGCGGTGCGCGCCGGGACGCGGCAGGTGCGCGGCTAACCAGTCGACCGTGCAGCCGTCGCAGGCCGGCCAATGCGTCGACAGCGCGGCCGCGCCGCCGAAGACCTCGGGATGTCTCGCGACGGCATACAGCGAGATCAGGCCGCCCATGCTCGACCCCATGACGAAGGTGTCGTCGCGCGACGGTCGGGTGCGATAGGTCGCGTCGATGAAGGGTTTGAGTTCCTCGACGAGGAAACGGAGGTAGTCGTCCGAACGGATATCCTCGGCGCGACCGATCGGTCGGTCCTCGATCCCGCTGCCGACCGTCTCCGTGCGCACCGCGGCCCTCGGCATGTATTCGGCGAATCGCTGCGGACTGTTCCACACGCCGACCACGATCGTTTCGCGCACTTCGCCGCGTGCGATCAGACGGGTCATCGCGCCGTCGATGTCCCAGTCGACACCGCCGTAGCTCAGCGACGGATCGAACAGGTTCTGGCCGTCGTGCATGTAGAGCACCGGATAGCGTCGCCCGGGGTCGCGGCCATAGGACGGCGGCAGCCACACGTCGACATCGCGCGCGGGGACATGCCGCGACGGCACGCCCTGCCAACTCTCGATGGCACCGGTCGCACGCAGCGGCGGCGCGCGCAGCCCGTACGCCCAGCGCAGGAATGCCGGCAGCATCTTCGCCCAGCTGCGCTGGCGATGTTCGCCACCGGGCAGCACCTGCAGCACGACATCGGCGCGCAGTGGCGCCGCCGCCGGATCCATGTCGATCGAATATCCGAGCTGACGCAGCCCCCTCGCGCGTGGCCCGGTGTCGCCGGCGACGCGCCAACCGTCGATCAGATCGCGTACGTCGTCGTCGACATCGATGCGGCCGTCGCCGTCGCGATCGTCGGTTTCCTCGGCATCGCCCACCGCGAAGAAGAATCTCGAACCCGGATGATGGGGCCCGCGCGCGATCATCGTCTGCGCGATCCGCGTGCGCTGCACGGTGTCGGCGTCGGAGTTGTCCGCGGACAGCCAGAACGAGGGCGAGAACGCGCCGACCCTCGCGAAGATCTCGGGATAGTGCCAGCCGAGATTCAACGCGCTGGCGCCGCCCAGCGACCAGCCGAGGATCACGCGCGCCTCCGGTCGCGGCCGGGTGTTGTAGCGTGCGTCGATCGCCGGCACCAGCGTACCCGTCAGCCATTCCGAATACGCGTGCGCCGCGGCACCGACCGTGCCCACGCGGGTCGGTGCCGGCCGGCTGCGGCCACCGGCGCGATCGGAAAATCCGTAGGCCGCGAGACGGTCCTTCGGCATGTCGATGGCGACCGCGATGATCGGCTGGATCTCGCCCGACACGGTCAGCGCATCGAGCCACGGGCGCAGCGCGACCGCCTCCGCATCCTGGCCGTCGTTGAGGTAGAGCACCGCATACCCGGGCGCTGCGGCCGCGTCGTACTCCGGCGGCGGCAGCACGCGGACGCGCAGGCCTTCGGGGTCGACCCCGGGCGCATCGAAGTGCAGGGTCTCCGTGCGCGCATCCGCAGCGGCCGACGTCGACGGCGCGAACATCGCGAACCCCAGCGCCAGAATGGCCGCGACGCAGCGTGTCATGCGGCCAGAGACCTGCGGCAGGTGAAGAACCCGTTGAGGCTGAGCCGGCCCGCGCGCGGGTCGCGCGCGAGCAGTTCCGGATGCGCGATCTCGCCGCTGTGGAACAGCGTGCCTTCGTAGAAGATCATGCGATTCCAGCGTGCGGGCACGGTCAGGATCTTGGCGAACCACGGGTTCGACGCGGTCATGTAACCGGTGTCGATACCGTAGCGCTCACGGAACGCCTCCGGCGTCATCCGGCCCGAATCCGCGATCAGCGGCAGGATCACGTCCGGTGGATGCAGCGGCGCATAGAACGAGGTGCCACCGAGGCGCGGATCGCGGAACAGATACAGCACCGAGGCCACGATCCGGTGCTGCGGTTCGACGCTGAGCCGGTCGATATGACAGATCGATTGCGATGGCGCCAGTCGGTCCGGCGGGGTCGCGGTGATCGCCAGCCGGCTGTACATCCGTTCGGTCCGGCGCGCCCCGAATGCAGCCCGCAGATGCCGGGTGAAGAAAGCCTCAAGCTGCGCCGAAAAGGCGTCCGGCATCCGCAGTTCCGGGCCCGGATAGGCGTTGTGCGTGGTCTCGACGAAGCCGTCGGCGTGCGCGGCGGCGTAATCGACCAGCGCGTCCGGATCGAGCAGTGCGTCGTCGATCACATGACAGACGTGCCGACCCGCGATGGGCACCGTTTCGATGCGGGGATTGGGATTGAACATCCGGCCGCGACTCCGTCTGTCGCCCGTCAGCGCTTCGGCGCGAACCGGATCGCCTGACCACCGCCGGCCGCGAGACGCAGGGTCAGGGTGTCGGCGGCGGTCACCACGCGGGTTTCGCGCACGAACGAGAAGCGCCTGGCGCCGCGATCCTCCGCATCGTCGCCGTCTCGGTAGATCTCGGCGACATAGCGGCGCCCGGGGTCGAGGAACGACAGCGGCACTTCCAGCGTGCGGGCGGTCTCGTCGGTGACGCTGCCCAGATACCAGTCCTCGCTGTTGCGATCCTTGCGCACGATCGTGGCGTAGTCGCCGACCTCGCCGTTGGGCACGCGCGTGTCCTGCCAATCGACCGGGACATCGCGAATGAAGCGGAACGCATCGGGATTGCGTTCGTAATGCTCCGGCAGGTCCGCGGCCATGTGGATCGGGCTGTACAGCACCACATACAGCGCCAGCTGGCGCGCGACGGTGTTCGGGATCGGGCGACCGCCGCGCCCTTCCAGACTGATCACGCCGGGAGTGAAATCCATCGGGCCGGCGAGCATGCGGGTGAAGATCAGGTTCGGCTCGTGGTCCGCGGGATTCTGCGGATCGCCCCAGGCGTTGAACTCCTGGCCGCGCGCGCCCTCGCGCGAGATCCAGTTCGGATACGTGCGCCGCAGACCGGTGTCCTTGATCGGTTCATGCGCGTTGATCGCGATCCGGTGTCTGGCCGCGGCCTCGATCACGCGCAGATGATGTCCGCTCATGAACTGGCCTTCGTGCCATTCGCGCACCACCGGACCGCCCGCGACATCCTGGCGTTCGATCTGGCCGGCGTCGCAGACATAGCCGGTCTTCACCGCATCGATGCCCAGGCGCGAGAATCGCGCGAACGCCGCATCCATCTGCCGCTCGTAGTGGCTCACCGCGCAGCCGGTCTCGTGGTGACCGATCAGGTGCACGCCCTTCGACTTCGCGTAGGCGGCGAGGCCTTCGAGATCGTAATCGGGCGTGGGTTTCGAGAAATCGAAGTTCCAGCCGTTGGCGAACCAGTCGCCGTCCCAGCCGAGGTTCCAGCCTTCCACCAGCACGCCGCGGAACCCGTATTTCGCCGCGAAGTCGATGTAGCGCCGCGTGTTCGCCGTGGTCGCGCCATGCTTCGGTCCGGAGCCCCAGGTCTCCTTGTCGAGATGCAGCGACCACCACACGCCGACGTATTTCGACGGCTTGAACCAGCTCACGTCGCCGAGCCGGTTGGGTTCGTTGAGATTGAGGATCAGGCCGGACTCGACCAGCGCGCCGGCACGATCGGCGATCTGGAGCGTGCGCCACGGCGTCGCGAACGGGGTGCGGCGCACGACCTTGGCCGGGCTGCCGGGCGTGAGCGAGGCGCGCAGCGCGCCGGTGTCGCCCTTCATCAGGTTCATGCCGGCGTAATCGACCAGCGCGGCCTCGTGGATCGAGACATGCACACCGTCGTCGGTGCGCAGGGTGATGGGCGTCTGCGCGGTCCCGACTTCCGCCAGCGGCGTCCGGCGATAGAGATATTCCTCGCGGTTCCATTCGTAGGCGGGGATCCACCAGGCGGTCGCCGGTCGCGCGATCGCGAATTCGGTCAGCTCCTCCTGGATCTGCACCTCGTCCAGCGTCGGTTGCTCCGGAAATTCGTAGCGGAAGCCGATGCCGTCGTCGAACACCCGGAACACCACATCGAGGTGGCGGCGGTCGCGATCGCCCTCGACGAAACCGGCATGCAGTTCGTTGTAGTGATTGCGGAGGAAGCGACGTTCGCCCCAGGGCTGTTCCCAGGTCTCATCGAACGTGCGCCGCGACTGCGTGCGCAATTGCAGTCCGCGCAGGAACTGGCGGTTGTTGCGCAGGATGAAGCCGAGCCGCGAGTCGCCGATCAGCGGCAGGCCATCGCGCAGGACGCGATAGGCGAGGCGTCCTTCGCCATTGAGATCGAGCTCGACCTTCAGGCGGCCATCGGGCGAAGCGACCTCGGCGACGGTCGCGGCCTGCGCGGGCAGAGCGGCGAACAACAGCAGCGACAACAACAAGGGGCGCATGATCGTCTCCTCGACACGGCAGGGCAGGCGCGGATCGCGCATCGACATCGGCATCACTCCTCGATCACGAACACCACCGCGGTGCGCGGCGGGATCGTGAAACGGCCGTCGCGCGGATCGTGGCGCGCGGCCGCGGGACGGTCGTCGGCGGCCGACGCCGCACGGTGCACGGGATGCAGGGCATAGGTCTTGCCGACCTCTTCGGGCAGGACCAGGGACTGCGGCTCGGGCGCGACGTTGAGGAAATAGAGGACTTCGCGGAATCCCGCGCCGGGATAGCCGTTTCCGTCGACGTGCACCGCGATCACCCGTGGATTCTGCGCCGCGCCGGTGTTGCGGAACGACAACCGCGCGCGCACGTCGGCCGCGCTGCGCAGACGGAACAGCGTGGAACCGGCGCGGATGCGCATCAGATCGAGCGCGGCGTCGCGCATCCAGCGGATGTCTTCCGGATGCGGCCTGATGTCCGCATCCGCCAGCACCGGACGCATCCACGGCCAGTCCTGGCCGTTGTCCTTCGCCGGCGGCAGGCCCCGGCCGAAGCCGTTGTCGCCGTAGCTCCAGTCGAGCCGGTTGAAGGCATCGCCGGAGTCGAAGCTGTTCTTGTCCAGCGATTTGGAGCGCAGGATCTCGACGCCGGCATGGTAGTAGGCCACGCCCTGGGCGAAGGCCGTGAACGCGACACCGAGCAACTGCACGCGCGCGCGCTCCCGGCGCGGCGTATCCCGCGGCAGACGCAATGCGTTGAGATCGAACAGGGTCATGTTGTCGTGATTCTCGACGTAGTTCACGACCTCGCCGGGTTCGGCGGCATAACCCGCAGGCTGACCGGCATAGTCGATCTCGGCGAGCGTCTTCGTCGCACCGTCGGCCGCGGTCATGCGCACGTCGCGCAGGGTCCCGGCGAGCCCGACACGGGTCAGATCGGCCGCACGCAACAAATCCACGCGGCGATCCCGCCCCGCGTTGAGCGCGTTCGGCGCGGTATGCAGACCGTTGAGCAGCCCCTGTTGCGCGACCAGCGCTTCCCCGCCATCGCAGCATCCGCCACCGCGCAGCGCGTCGCGGGCGCGATCACTGAACGTGGCGATGCCGCTGCCCTGCAGCGACCGCTGCGACGCCTGCACGAACCGTGCGCCATCCGCGACTTCACCGAAGTTCCAGCCCTCGCCGATCAGCGGAATGCGCCGGTCGGCGGCGGCATCGACCGCGGCCTGCAGGCGCTCCATCACCGCGCGCGGCTGGTGGCCCATCAGATCGAAGCGGAACGAATCGATGCGATGGTGGCGGACCCACGACACCGCCGAATCGATCATCAGCTTCGCCATCATCCGGTGTTCGGTCGCGGTGTTCTCGCAGCAGGTGGAGCGCGCGACCCTGCCGTCGGCGTCGAGCCGGTGGTAGTAGCCCGGCACGATGCGATCGAGCACCGATTTCGGATCCTGTCCGGACGCGAAGGTGTGGTTGTAGACCACATCCATGCCCACGCGCAGACCGGCGGCGTGCAGTGCCTGCACCATCGCACGGAATTCGCGGATGCGGGCGACGCCGTCGGGTTCGAGCGCATAGCTGCCTTCCGGCGCGCTGTAGTGATACGGGTCGTAGCCCCAGTTGAAGCAGTCGCGCGCCGCCACCGCCTGCGCCGCGGCCTGCTGCGCCTCGCTGTCGGGCGCGGCCTGCGGGATCTCGGCTTCGACGCAGCCGCGCTCGGGCACCGTCGACAGATCGTATGCGGGCAGCAGATGGATGTCGGTCATTCCCGCCGCGCGCAGCGCGCGCAGATGGCGGATGCCCGCCGAATCCGGTTCGGTGAAGGCCAGGTATTTCCCGCGCCAGGGTGCGCGCACGGTCGCGTCGTCGCGCGAGAAATCGCGCACGTGCAGTTCGTACACGCTCATGTCGACGGTGTGCGCGAGCGCCGGCGGGCGCGGGGCTTCGTCCCAGCCGGCCGGCTTGCTGTCCGGCGCCTCGGGATCCAGCACGACGCTGCGTTTCGAGTCCGTGGTCAGGGCCAGCGAATACGGATCGGTGACGCGGTTGCGGACGAGGCCGACGCCGGGCACATGGACATCGACGAGATAGGTGTATTGCCGGCCATGCGCGCTGCCGGGCAGATCGAGCGTCCAGATGCCGGTGGCGTCGTCGCGACGCGCGGTCCGCACTTCGGACGCGCGCGCGCCGGCATAGAGGCAGAGCGCGACCGACCGCGCGGTCGGCGCCCACAGCGCGAACCGGGTCGCGAAATCTTCCGCGCCCGGTGGCGGACCATGGCGATGCGCGCCCAGCGTCGCGCCTTCCGCCGCCGCGTACCGATCATCCAGCACGCCCGCCGTCTGCAACGCGGTGGCCTCGATCGCGCGACCTTGCGCGTCCTCGCGCACCAGCCACACCTGATCGCGCAACCATGCATCGACCTCGATGGCATCCGGCAACCGGTAACGCGGTCCTGCGCCGATGAAACGAAACCGCTCGGCGAGCGCCGCGGTCCACCCGGCCTCCGTGGGTTGCAGTTCCAGATGCGCATCGGCGCCGCGCACCGGCTGCCCGGGTTCCGCCTGCAGTTGCGCGCGCGCGGAACGATAGAGGCGAACGCGGCCTTCGTCCGGCGCGCCGGGCCATTGGATCAGTCGACGATCCAGCCAATAGGCGCGGGCCGCGATCGCCGGGCCGGTCTGCGCCTGCAGCACGGTCGCCGGGGCCTCCGCCTCGCATGCGGCGACACGTGCCTGCTCGCCGGACATCGCCATCGCGACACGGGACGACAACAGCGCGGGCGACAGCAGCGCGACCGCCATGAATACGTATGCACCACGTCGGGCGCGACGTCCGGATCGCTGCGTTGCGGGATGACCTGCGGCGCCGGGAAACGCATACTTGTCGCGCATTTCAATGAGACTCCACTGCATGAACACCGCATCCACCGCCGACCCGACCGCCGCCGACCATCGGGTGACCGAAATCGTGATCGTGGGCGGCGGCACCGCCGGCTGGATGACCGCCGCGGCGCTGTCGAAAGTATTGAACCGATCGTATTCGATCCGTCTGGTCGAATCCGAAGAGATCGGCACCGTCGGCGTGGGCGAGGCCACGATCCCGATGATCAAGCTGTTCAACCAGGCGCTGGATCTGGACGAAGCCGAATTCATGCGCGAGACCATGGGCTCGTTCAAGCTCGGCATCGAGTTCATCAACTGGGGGCGGCAGGGCGACTCCTACATCCACGGCTTCGGCAAGATCGGCCAGGATCTCGGCGTCGTCCCGTTCTACCAGTACTGGCTGAAGATGCGACAGGCGGGCAAGGCCGCGCCGCTGGACGATTATTCGATCAACACCGCCGCCGCACGCCAGAACAAGTTCATGCGCGCGGTGACCGACCGGCCGAACTCGCCGCTGGCCGACATCGCCTACGCCTACCATTTCGACGCGGGGCTGTACGCACGCTTCCTGCGCCGGTACGCGGAAGCGCGCGGCGTGGTCCGCACCGAAGGCAAGGTGGTCGGCGTCGAGCAGGATGCCGAGAACGGCTTCGTCCGCGCGATCACCCTCGACAGCGGCGAGCGCATTCCCGGTCAACTGTTCGTCGACTGCTCCGGCTTCCGCGGCCTGCTGATCGAACAGACGCTCAAGACCGGCTACATCGACTGGACCCACTGGCTGCCCTGCGACCGCGCGGCGGCGGTGCCCTGCGTGCGCACGACGCCGCTCACCCCGTACACGCGCTCGACCGCGCGCGACGCCGGCTGGCAGTGGCGCATCCCGCTGCAGCACCGGGTCGGCAACGGTCACGTCTTCAGCAGCCACCACATCAGCGAGGACGAGGCGGTGGCGACGCTGATGGCCAACCTCGAGGGCGAAGCCCTGGCCGAGCCGCGCGTGCTGCGCTTCGTCACCGGCAAGCGGAAGAAATTCTGGAACAGGAATGTGGTTGCCGTCGGCCTGTCCAGCGGCTTCATGGAGCCGCTGGAATCGACCAGCATCCATCTGATCCAGTCCAGCATCGCCCGTCTGACCGCGTTCTTCCCGCACGCCGGCTTCGATCCGGTCGACATCGACGAGTTCAACGCCCATTCGGATTTCGAGTTCGACAAGATCCGCGATTTCCTGATCCTGCATTACCACGCCACCGAGCGCGACGACACCCCGTTCTGGAACGACTGCCGGACCATGACCGTGCCCGAGTCGCTGACCCGCAAGATGGCGCTGTTCAACAGCAACGGCCGCGTCTTCCGCGACGCCAACGAGCTGTTCGCCGAACCCAGCTGGGTGCAGGTGATGCATGGCCAGCGGATGCAGCCGCGGTCCTATCACGCGATGGTCGACGTTTATCCCGAGGCGAAAATCGTGGAGTACATGGAGAACATCCGCGGCGTGATCGCCAACTGCACGCGGGCGATGCCGACCCACGAGGAGTTCATCGCCCGTCACTGCGCGGCGAAGACGATGTGAAGCGTCGCGTGGGGCGGTGTCTCGCATGCGCGTGCGCGGGCCGTTCCGGGAGCGCGACGATGCCACGCGCGACGGCGCCGGACCCGTCGCATGCGCGGCTTTTTGCCTGAATACGTTTGCATGCGGAAAATGCTGCACTGCAACGTGCCGCGACGATGCGCCGCGGGCATCGTAGCCGCGCGATGATGCGTCGCCGCGCGCGATCGCGCGCACGGAACACCTTCCAGGACCCAACGATGACCGCGAACGCGACGCCCCCGAGCACGACGCAGCAGAAGCCGATGCTGTCGTTCTGGCAGATCTGGAACATGTGCTTCGGCTTTCTCGGCATCCAGTTCGGGTTCGCGCTGCAGAACGCCAACGTCAGCCGCATCTTCCAGACCCTCGGCGCGGAAATGGAACAGCTGCCCGGGCTGTGGATGGCGGCGCCGCTGACCGGCCTGATCGTGCAGCCGATCATCGGTTATCTGAGCGACCGCACCTGGCATCCGACCTTCGGCCGTCGCCGGCCGTACTTCCTGATCGGCGCGCTGCTCGCCTCGGTCGCGCTGCTGTTCATGCCCGACTCGCCTTCGCTGTGGATCGCCGCGGGCACGCTCTGGGTGCTCGACGCCTCGATCAACGTCTCGATGGAGCCGTTCCGCGCCTTCGTCGGCGACCAGCTGCCGGTCTCGCAGCGCGCCAAGGGCTATGCGATGCAGAGCTTCTTCATCGGCATCGGCTCGGTCATCGCCAGCATGCTGCCGTGGATGCTCGAAAAATGGGGCGTGGCCAACACCGCCGCCGCGGGTCATGTGCCGGATACGGTGCGCTTCGCCTTCTATGCCGGCGCCGGCGTGATGTTCGGTGCGATCCTGTGGACGGTGCTGAGCAGCCGCGAATATCCGCCGGAAACGCTGCACGCCTACGACGAGGCGCCGCCGCTGGCGCACGCCGGCCTGGATCTCGCCGCGACCACGCGCCAGGGCCTCGGTTGGCTGCTCGCCGGCGCGATCGGTTTCGGCCTGGTCTACGGCTTCGGCCGGACCTACACGCTGCCGAAAGAGCTGTATCTGCTCGGCGGATTGGCCGTGGCCTACGGCGTCTGCCTGCTCGCGCTGCGGGTCTTCCGTCGCGGCGGCTTCGCCGAGGTGATGCAGGATCTGCAGCTGCTGCCGGAAACCATGCGCAAACTGGCCGTGGTCCAGTTCTTCTCCTGGTTCGCCCTGTTCTGCATGTGGCTGTTCACCACCGCCACGGTGGCGGAGATCTATTACGGCAGCACGGATACCACGTCCGAAGCGTTCAACCAGGGCGGCAACTGGGTGGGCGTGTTGTTCGCCGCCTACAACGGCTTTGCCGCGCTGGCCGCCGTGTGCATTCCGGTGATGGCGCGCCGCTTCGGCCTGCGCACGACGCATCTGATCAACGTCGCCCTCGGCGGCGCAGGACTGATCGCCATTCCCTTCATGCCGAACGAAGACTGGCTGCTGCTGTCGATGGCCGGCGTCGGTTTCGCCTGGGCCTCGATCCTGTCGATCCCTTACGCGTTGCTGTCGGACAGCGTGCCCGCGCAGAAGATGGGCGTGTACATGGGCATCTTCAATTTCTTCATCGTCATCCCGCAGCTGGTCGCGGTGGCGTCGCTGGGCTTTCTGCTGAAGGCGCTGCTCGACGGCCGACCCGCGGGCATCCTGATGCTCGGCGGCGCGTGCATGATCCTCTCGGGGCTGCTGGTGCTGCGGGTGCGCGAGCCGTCGAGGCACTGATCGCCGCGCATCGCGCACGACGCGTCCATCGCGAGGGCCGAAACTCCGGCAGGGCGTGGATGGATGCTTCCGCAGCGGAACGGGCTGCAGCTCAGGCGCCCGCGCCGCTCGACCGCCGCACCACCAGCTTCGCCGGCAGCATCTGGCTCTGCGCGGCATGGCCGTTCACCAGTTTCAGCAGGGTCTCCACCAGCAGTTCGCCGGCGTGCGCGGTGTCCTGGTAGACGGTGGTCAGCGGCGGGTTGCAGAACCGCGCCATCGCGATGTCGTCGAAACCGACCACCGCCACGTCCTCGGGCACGCGCAGGCCGTGTTCGAGCAGGGCGCGGATCGCGCCGATCGCGATCAGATCGCTCGCCGCGAACACCGCGTCGAACAGCACGCCGCGGCCGAGCAGGGCCTTGGCGGCTTCGTAGCCTTCCTCTTCCGAACTGAGCGCATCGACCTGCAGCGCCGGTTCCTCGGGAATCCCCGCCTCGCGCTGCACCACTTCGCAGCCGCGATAGCGGGCGTGAAATTCGGGGTAGTGACTGGAGGCGTCGCCGAGGAAGGCGATGCTGCGTCGACCGAGCCCGAGCAGATGCTCGCCGACCAGGCGCCCGCCGGCGAAGTTGTCGCAACCGATCGACACGCCAGGCTGATCCGGCAGCACCGCGCCCCAACGCACGAAATGCGTGCCCTTTTCGACCAGTCGCTCGAGCTTCGGCCGATAGTCGACGTAATCGCCGTAGCCGAGCAGGATCAGGCCGTCAGCCTTCATGCTGTCTTCGTAATCGGCGTGCCAATCGTCGGAGAGCTGCTGGAACGAGACCAGCAGATCGTGATGATGGCGGGCGCAGGCGCGGGTGATCGAACCCAGCATCGACAGGAAGAACGGGTTGATGTTCGATTCGTCCTCGGTCGGGTCCTCGAACAGCAGCAGCGCGAGCGTGCCCGCACGCTGGGTGCGCAGGCTGGACGCGCGACGATCGACCTTGTAGTTCAGCGCCTGCACCGCATCGAGTACACGCTTGCGGGTTTCGGCGTTGACCAGCGGACTGCCGCGCAGCACGCGCGAGACGGTCGCCTGCGAGACCCCGGCGCGATGGGCGATATCGACCGAGGTGGCCTTGGTTTTGCGAAGCGCCATGGGGCTGTCCGATCCAGTGCAGACCTGAAGTGTAGTCAGGTCGGGGCGTGCACGCACGCGCCGGCCCGCGCTGCCGGCCCCGGACTCAATGGTTGCCTGCGCCCGGCGCGGTGTCGCGGGCATGCGGCGCGCCCTGCTTCACCGCCAGCCACGCCAGCGCCGACACCAGCATGCAGGCGCCGCCGATCGCGAACACCAGCGCCTTGTTCTCCAGCTGCGAGAGCAGATGACCCACGCCCAGGCTCACCGCCAACTGCGGCAGCACCACGCTGAGATTGAACACGCCCATGTACAGGCCGATCCGCGCCGGCGACACGCTCTGCGAAAAGATCGCGAACGGCAGGCTGACGATCGCGCCCCAGCCCAGGCCCATCACGCCCATGCCGAAATACACCGCGGCATGGCTGTGGCCGAACAGATAGACGAACACGAAACCCAGCGCCATCAGCGCGAGACTGGCCGCGTGCACCCGCACTTCGCGGAAGCGTCGCGCGAGCGGGTTCAGCAGCAGGGCCGGCACCACCGCGGCGACCGCGTTCAGCGACAGGAAACTGAAGGACATCAGCTGGCCGGTGGCGTCGTCGTCGAGCTGCGGGAAGCGCTGCTGCACGAAGCCGATCATGAACACGAACAGCGTCTGCATGCCGAACCAGCTGATCGCGTGCGCGGCCAGCACCTTGCGGAAACCGGCGATGTCCTCGCGCCCGTCCAGCGTCTGCCGTTCGGTCAGCGCATGCGCGATCAGCGCCAGCGCCAGCGTGCCGAACACGACTTCCAGCCACAGGCCGTGCGATGTCACGCCGGCGAGTTTCAGGCCCATCGCGATCACCGCATACACCGCGAACGCCCACAGCGGCCGCATCAGCAGCAGCAACGCGGCAGGGCCCAGTTTCTCGGTGGTGGCACCGGCTTCGGTATGCGCGAGATGCCGCGGCTCTTCCACCAGCAGCGCCGGCACGATCGAGAACACCAGCGCCAGACCGGCGCCGAAATAGATCAGAGTGATGTTCCCCCAGACCGCGCCGATCGCGTAGGCGAGCACGCCGAAGGTGCCCGACACCGTCTGCATCCAGGTGTAGCCGGCGGTGCGCTTGGGGCCTTCGGGCGTCACGTCGGTGATGATCGAGCGCGTCGGGTTGAAACCGAGATTGATCGACAGGTCCAGCGCCAGCGCGACCGTGATCGCCACGCCGAGGATCGCGTCGAGTCCGAGCGCCGCGTCGATCGCACCGATCGACGGCAACGCCAGCAGCATCACCGCGGTCAGCACGCCGCCGACCAGGATGAACGGCCGACGCCGGCCGCCCCACATCCAGACGTTGTCGCTGATGATGCCGATCAGCACCTGGCCGAGAATGCCCGCCAGCGGACCCGCGGCCCAGACCAGACCGATCTCGTCGAGTTTCAGCCCGTATTTCGTCGACATCAGCCAGCTCAACGCCGAGATCTGCACCGCCAGCGCGAAGCCCATCGCCGTCGACGGCAGGCTCAACAGCATCAGGAACGGCAGCGACAGGCGTTCTTGCATCCGCAACATGAGCGGTCCTCTCCGGGCGAGGCGGCAGGATAGCCCGCCGCAGACAGCATCGGCGTGAATACGATTGTTGCTGCGACGCAGCATCGCAGCGCGTCATCGCCGCTCGTCATCGTCGCGATGCCTTTCGGCGGTATCGCGGTGCGCATCGCGGCAATCGCGCGCGTACCCGCGGGTATGCTTGCCGCGACGAGAGGACGGACCATGGCCATCTGGAATTGCACCGCCTGCGGTGAAGACAACGACTCGGATTTCGGCATCTGCTGGAATTGCGGCCTGCCTGCGGACGGCGTCGTGGACGACGCGAACTTCGTCGACGACGACGCGCTGCAGGTCGAAGACGAAACCCCCGCGGCGCGCGAACTCGCATGCGCGCGCTGCGGCGCGGCGATGCAAGCGCTCGGCCGCCTGCGCCTGCACGAAAGCTCGCTGACGCTGCCGGTGATCCACGGTCCGCTCGGCGAACGCGTGATCGACCGCCAGGCCTTCGATGCCTATACCTGCACCCGCCCGGATTGCGGCAAGGTCGAATTCTTCACGATCGCGCTGACGGAAGTGTCGTCGGGCGATTGAGCGGGGAACGCTCCGGGCGGAAACGATCCAACCGCCAGCGATCGCGGCCGGAACGCATCGCGCGCGCGTCGCCCCGGGGTCAGGCCGGTTCGTCCGGAATCAGCGCGGACTCCAGCCGGGTGATGGTGTCCTTCAACTGCAGCTTGCGCTTCTTGAGGCGCTTGATCGCCAGTTCGTCGGCGATGATGTTGTCGTGCAGGCGATCGATCGCCACATCCAGATCGCGGTGCTCCAGCCGCAGTTCGGCCAGGCGCTGGGCGATACGGGCGAGTTCGGCCGGGTCGGTGGGCTGGTTCATCCGGCGAGCTTAGCACCCGGCCGCGAAGCCCCGCAGCGCCGGCGGCCGTCGTCACGGGACGCCATCGCCGGTCGCGTAGAGCGCGGCCTCGGCGCTCCGTGCGTCGGCCGCGATCGCCGCCTCGGCGTCGATGTCGGGCCCGCCCGCCGCGACCGGGCGATCGGTGGACACGGACCGCGGGGAGATCGCGTCGGACTCCTCCCGCGGGACCAGCGCGCAGGCCAGCAGCGCGAGCCACACCATGGCGAGGGTCAGCAGGGCGCGCAGACGCCGCCGGCGACGCGACGAGCGGCGGCGAACGGTGCGGGAGGGGGCGGCGGCAATCGACAGGGTCATGACGGCACCTGCATCGGCAGCGGGATCGGTATCAAACCCCTATCAAATCCCGTGCCAATCCCGTGCCTGCCGCAAGCCGCGGGATCCGTGCGGGATCGCCCGGCCGCACCGGCGGTCGCACCGGCGGTCGCACCGGGCGCATCGCACGAGGCGCATGCGGAATGCACACCGTCGCCCACCGGCCGCACCGACGCGTGGAAGACGGGTCACCGTCCGTGAGCGCGCAAGTGACTGAAAAATACGCGGTTGCCGCAGGTTCATCGCACCGCGCGCGATGGCACGCGTCTTGATTCTTCCGATGGCAGGACCGCGATCGCGGCCCACGCCCCGGGATCCGAAGCACCGGATCCGCCATTCGAGGAGAAGTCCCATGCTCTATTACGCACTCGTCTTCCTGGTCGTCGCGCTCGTCGCCGGCGTGCTCGGCTTCGGCGGCATCGCCGGCGCCGCCGCCGGCATCGCCAAGATCCTGTTCTTCCTGTTCCTGCTGCTGTTCGTGCTGTCGCTGATCTTCGGGCGCCGCAAGGTCGGCGTCTGAGACCCCGGCCCTCCCGCGGCGCGCAGGCACCGCGGGAACGGCCTGCTCACGCCAGACGCAGCTCGAACACGAAGGTCGCGCCGCCGCCTGTGCGGTCTTCGTACCACAGGTCGCCGCCCATGGTGCGGGCGCGCTGCTTCGCGAGGGCAAGCCCGAGACCGGTGGCGGTTTCGCCACCGGTCGGCGTCGCGCCCAGCCGCACGTAACGCTTGAACAGCCGCTCGCGATCCTGCGGGGAAATGCCGGGGCCGCGATCGTGCACCGCGATCGCGCCGTATTCGCGTCGGCGCGCGACGGTCACCGCGACGTCGCTGTCGGGCGGTGCGTACTTGATCGCGTTCGACAGCAGATTCTGCAGAACGTGTCCGGCGCCGACGGCCTCGGCGAAGACCTGCAGATCGGGTTCCTCCACTTCCATCCGCAGCACGATGCGCTTGCGCTCCGCCTGCTGCGACAACAGCCGGATCGCGCCTTCCGCCAACATCGTCGCCCGCATCGGCGTCACCGGCACGCCCTGCGATTGATCCTGCTGCTGATCCAGAAAGGCCTGCAGGAACAGCACGCCGGCTTCGGCCGATTCGCGGATCGATTCCGCCAGGCGCGCGCGCGTGGCTTCCGGCAGATCGGGCTCCTGCAGCATGTCCGCGGAAAACAGGATGTTGCCGAAATGATTGCGCAGATCGTGACTGACGATCTCGGCCATGCGCTGACGCTCCTCGGCGACGCGCGCGAGCCGCTCGCGCGAACGCCTGAGATCGAGATGCGTGCGCAGCCGGGCCAGCAGCTCCTCGGCGATGAAGGGCTTGGTGATGTAGTCGACCGCGCCCGCCGAGAACGCCCGCACCAGACTGTCGCGTTCATGATCGGCGGTGAGGAACACCACCGGCACCTCGCGGGTTTCGGGCATCGCCTGCAGACCTTCGAGCACGCCGAAACCGTCGAGCCCGGGCATGCGCATGTCGAGCAGGACCAGATCCGGCGGACTGCGCTGGGCCAGTTCGAGCGCCTCGCGGCCATCGAGCACGGGCACCACGTCGTAATCGGCATGGGTCAACAGCTGTCCGACGACCTGGACGTTGGCGACCTGATCGTCGATCACCATCACCACCGGCAACGCGACCGGCGACTGGAATCTAGTGGGCATCGTGCACATCCTTCGTTTCTGCGCGTTCGTCCTCGCCCCCCAGGGCGAGCCGGTCCAGCGCGATCTTCATCCGGCTGACATCGAATCGCTGCACCGCGATGCGCAGTGCGCGCGCCTCCGCCTGCAGCGCGGGATCGCCGATGGCATCCGCCAGGATATCCAGGCGCTTCGAGAATTCACCGATCTCGCGCACCCGCATCCGGGTGCGCAGCGCCTGCAGCGGCGCGGCACGCACGGCGCGCCACTCGGCCAGCACCTCCTCGCGCGGCGCACCGGCCAGATCGGCGCCGGACGGTCCGGCGTGGCTACCGGTGACGGCGGCGCAGGCCTCGACATCCTCGCGTTCGCCGAACAGCGTCCGCAGGACGTCGAGCAGTTCCCAGGGCGTATACGGTTTGCGGAGATCGCCGTCGAAGCGGAGCGCCGGGCCGGCGCGATCGCCGGTCAGGTTCGAGGCCGTGACCGCGACGACACGGATGCGCCGCAGCGCGGGATCGGCGCGCATCGCTTCGAACGCCCGGTAGCCGTTCATCCGCGGCATGCGCAGATCCATGAGCACGACGTCGGGCGCGAAATCGCGCGCGACCGCCAGCGCTTCCTCGCCGTTGCGGGCGATCGCCAGCACATGGCGGCTGCCATGCAGGTAGCCCTTGACGACCTCGATGTTCCATTCGACATCATCGACCACGAGTATCCGCAGCGGCGGCAGACGATCGAAGTCGGCGCGCGATTCGGTCGTGCCGACCATGGTCGCGGCGACCGGCGCGGCGGGTTCGAGGTCGGGCAGATCGACACGGAAGTTCGCGCCCTCGCCCGGACGGCTCACGACATGGATGCGGCCATGCATGAGGTGGACCAGGCGCCGGGTGATGCTCAACCCGAGGCCGGTGCCCTGGCGGAGGTGTCCATCCGGACTCTCCGCCTGATAGAACGGCTCGAAAATGCGGTCGTGTTCGTCCGGATGGATGCCGGTGCCGGTATCGCGCACCTGGATGCGGAGATCGCGGCCCGGCCCCATCGGCACCGGACGCATCGAAACCTCGACCGCGATCTCGCCCTTCTCGGTGTGCTTGACCGCGTTGCTCAGCAGATTCATCAGGATCTGCCGCAGGCGCTGCGCATCCACCGCCACCGGCTCCAGTCCTTCCGGATCGATCGAGCAGTGCAGACGCAGCGCCTTCGCTTCGGCCATGGGCTCGAACAGGGCGACGCTCTCCGCGATCAGTTCGGCGATGTCGGTGCCCTGCGGATTGAGCTGCAGCTTGCCGGCCTCGATCTTGGACAGATCCAGAACGTCGTTGATCAGCACCAGCAGCATCTGTCCGCTCCTGCGGATCGACGCCACCCATTCTTTCTGCAGCGGTTCGTCGACATGATCGGCGAGCAGCTGGGCGAAGCCGAAGATCGCGTTCATCGGCGTGCGGATCTCGTGACTCATGCTGGCCAGGAACGCGCTCTTTTCGTCGCTGGCGCGATGCGCCTGGGTGGCGCGCAGTTCGACCAGCAGCGCATGCTCCTCCTCGCGCTGGGCGCGGCGCAGGGCCACAAACCCGAGCAGGCCGGCCACGAGCGCGAGGCCGTTCGCGATCAGCAGCGTGGCATTGGTCTGCTTGATCAGCGCATCGCGTTCGGTCTGGCGTTCGCGCAACAGCCGATCCTCCTCCTCCGCCATCTGCGCCAGACGACCGCGCATGCGAACGACGATATCCTCGCCGCGACCATCGCGCATGCGGCGCAGCGTGGCGTCGTCCTGGCCGCGACGCAAGTCGCGTTCCTTGATCTCGATCGAGCGCCGCACCCGTTCCCGCAGCAAGGTCATGTCGGCGGACAGATGTTTCGTCTGCGCCTGTTGCCGGGGGTTCTCGCCGGTGAGGACGCCCAGCCGGGCGATACCGTCGCCGACCGCATCGAGGTGCGACTCGAGACCGTCGCGATGCATCTTCAGGCCGCCGACCATGTAGCGCAGGCCCTCGCTTTCCAACCGGGCGAGATCCTGTTTCATCCCGGCAAGGGTGTCCTTGATCTCGATCGTATGGGTGATCACGGCCACCGCATCGCGCAGCGCGTTGATCGAACCGACCGACACCACCGAGGTGATCGCGATCACCGCGAAAGCGAGCGCGAGCAGACCGACATTGGCGCGGTTCCGGAACGGCGAAGTGCGGGACAACGGCATGGCGACGATCCCTCGGACGTCCGGATTCCAGTCGGGTCGCCCGGACTCAGGCGTTCATGAGCCAGATCGTGCCGTTCAGCACCAGGGCGAACGACACCCACAGCAGATACGGCAGGAGCAGGTAGCCGGCCAGCGGCCGGATGCGACCGAAGGCCAGCATGGTGGCCAGCAGGGCGACCCACAGCAGACAGATGTCGATGAAGGCGAGACCGGGACTGCGCAGGCCGAAGAACAGCGGCGTCCACAGCAGGTTGAGCGCGAACTGCGCCGCGAACAGGCGGCTGGCGCGACGGCTCTGCGCCGCTTCGGTCTCGCGATCGCGACGCATCCACCACAACGCGATCGCCATCAATGCGTACAGCACCGTCCACACCGGGCCGAAGATCCACGCCGGCGGGTTGAAGGTCGGCTTCAGCAGGCCCGCGTACCACGCGTCCGGCGCGAACAGCACGCCGCTGCCGACGCCCAGTCCCATCAACAGGAAGATCCACGCCATCAGGGTCAGCGCGTCGCCCAGCGGCGTCGCGGCGAGATCCTTCGACTCCGGTTCGCTGTTTCGATCTTTCATGCGATGGTCACGTGGCGGTGAAAAGGAGACAGGGAATCAGAAACCGTAGAGCTTGCGCTTGCGGTACAGGGTGGACGCATCGATGCCGAGCGTCCGCGCCGCGACATCGAGGTTTTCGCTGATCGCGAGGATGCGTTCGATGTGGCGTTTTTCCAGCTCCTGCAGCGACATCGGCATCCCCGGCTGCGCATCGGCCTTCAGTGCGGCGTTGAGCGCGAGCAGTTCGGGACCGATCTCTTCGCCACGACCCAGGATCACCGCGCGTTCCATCATGTTCTGCAGTTCGCGCACGTTGCCCGGCCATGCGTAGGTGCGCAGCTTGGCCAGCGCCGCGGGCGACAGTCGCTGCGCCGGCCGACCGTACTCGGCGGCGTAGCGACGGATGAAGCCGTTGGCCAGATCCTCCAGGTCTTCCTGCCGTTCGCGCAGCGGCGGCAGGGTGATGGCGATGACGTTCAGGCGATACAGCAGATCCAGCCGGAACAGGCCCTCGCGGACCATCGTTTCGAGATCGCGGTTGGTCGCGGCGACGATCCGCACATCGGCCCTGCGCGTGACCGGGTCGCCGACCCGTTCGTACTCCTTGTCCTGGATGAAACGCAGCAGCTTGGGTTGCAGCGACAGCGGAAAATCGCCGATCTCGTCGAGGAAGACGGTCCCGCCGTCAGCATGGGCGATCCGGCCGACCCCGTTCTGCACCGCGCCGGTGAACGCGCCGCGGAGGTGACCGAACAGTTCGCTTTCCATCAGCTCGGTCGTCAGCGACGGACAGTTCACGATCGCGAACTCGGCTTCGGCGCGTGCGCTGGCGCGATGCACCGCGCGCGCCAGGACGCCCTTGCCGGTGCCGCTTTCGCCCAGCACCAGCAGATTGGCGTCGGTCCGGGCGACCTGCAGCGCCATGTCGATCACGGCCTGCATCGCCGGATTGCGGCTGGCCAGGTCTGCGGTCGCCGTGCCGCCGACTTCGCGCTCGAGGGTGTCGATGCGATCGCGCAGGCGCCGGGCTTCGACCTGCCGCGCGACCGCGATGCGCAACTGTTCGGGAGAACAGGGCTTGACCAGGTAATCGGTCGCGCCCAGACCGATCGCCTTCACCGCATCGTCGACGCCGGTATTGCCGGTGACCATGATCACCCGCATCAGCGGCGCCAGTTCGGCGAACCGCGGCAGCGCTTCGATGCCGGAGTCGTGGCCGATGTTGTGGTCGAGCAGGCACACGTGGAACGGACGGGTGGCCGCGAGCCGCAGGCCGTCGGCGAGCGTGTCGGCGGTCTCGACCGCGTAGCCGTCGCGCTCGAGCGCCAGCGTGAAGTTCTGCAGCAGCCGGGCATCGTCGTCGATGGCGAGGATGCGGCCGACGGGTCGGACGGCGGACCTGGACATGGGGCGGGACTCCTCCATCGTCGTCGACGCGAGCGCCACTATATCGGCCTGCGGCGGCGCATGGCCGAGAATGGCCACGGGCGAGGCGGGCGGCAGATGGCCGGCGGGGCGGGCGTTGCGACGGGTGGCAGCGACGGACATGGGTCATTCCTTGCCGGCGGGACGCGGGCGGGATGCGGGCGATGAATGGAAGCGTGACGGTCGCGGGAACGGGGTTGGAAACGAGCACGACGGCGCAAGCACCATGCCATCCGCAACCCCGCGTTTTTCCTGCCCTCCCGGCGGCCCGCACCGTGCAGGGCGCACGATGATGGCACCCCGTGCGTGCAATCCGCACGATCCGCACGCGGCACGGAGAGGCCGATCCTTCGCAGCGCACGACCGGTTGGCCGTGAGCGTAGGCGCGACCGCTTCCCGGCAGGACGCGCACAAAAAAATGCCGCCTGTCCGAAGACGAGGCGGCAAATCCACGTTGAGGTCGTGGAGCGGAGAACCGGGTGGGATGACCCCCCGCACGTGCGACCCGTGGCGTCGCGTGCGGGCCGACGCCGGTCGCGTCGCGCCAGGGGAGGAGCGCGGACGGATCGACGGACCGGACGCCGGCGCCTCCGCGGGGGGTGTTCGCGGAGGCGCCGGCGGAAACCGCTGCATGTCTGCACGGACGTGGAGCGGTGACCGGAGTGCGACGGCGCGCGGCCGTCGCGGGCGGCTCAGTGCGGACCGATCTTCTTCTCGAAGTCCTCGACCTGTTTCTGCGCGACGTCGCGGGTCACGCCGTAACGTTCCTGCACCTTGCCGGCGAGATATTCGCGATCGCCTTCGGCCACGGTCAGATCGTCGTCGGTGAGCTTGCCCCACTGCTGCTTGATGCGGCCGTTGAGCTGCTTCCACTTGCCCTGGATGATGTCGGTATTCATGGGGTCGCAATCCTCTCGAGGTGGCGGCGGCGCGCGGTCGGCGCGCCGGGGAATGGCCGCGATGCGCGGCCCGCGATGGTCAGGCGCGCGGCTTGACGGTCAGCGTGGTGGCGTCGACGGATTTCACGCCCTTGATCGAACGCGCCACGGCGACGGCCTTCTCGATCTGCGCCGGGCTGTCGAGCTTGCCGCTCAGCGTGACCACGCCATTGGTGGTGGTGACGTTGATGTCGAGGCCCTTGGTTTCCTCGGTCACGAGCAGGTCGGCCTTGACCTTGGCCGTGATCCAGCTGTCGCTGACCGGCTGCGTCGATGCCTCGTAGGCCGTCGTCTGTTCGCCGGCGGTCGTGGTCGCGGCGACGGTACCGGCCGTGATCGCGAGCACCATCGCCGACGCGAACGTCAGCGCACGCAGCGGACGGGAATGGAGGGACAGGGACTTGTTCATGTGGATCTCCGATATCGCTTGGGGGAAGGCCGGTGCGATCCGACCGCGCCGGCAGGAACGAGTCCGCATACCGCGTGCCAAATCGGCGGCATCAAAAGAATCAATGCGTTACATCCACGCGTCCGGCGCCGGATCTTGCAATCCGCACGGCCTTGCGTTCGCCTTGCCCGACGCTCGGCGGGCGTTCGGGGCTAGAATGCGCGGCCCATGACGACGCCCCTGACCCTCTCCGAACCCCTGCCGCCGCCGTCGCGCCGCGCCGCGCACGAGGCCAACCGGCTCGCCAAGCGTCTGCGCCATCAGGTCGGCCGGGCGATCGCCGATTTCGGCATGATCGAAGACGGCGACAAGGTCATGGTGTGCCTGTCCGGCGGCAAGGACAGCTACACGCTGCTGGACATCCTGCTGCAGCTGCAGAAGAAGGCGCCGGTGTCGTTCTCGATCACCGCGGTGAACCTCGACCAGAAACAGCCCGGATTCCCCGAGCACGTGCTGCCCGAGTACCTGCAGTCCATCGGCGTCGAATACAGGATCCTCGAACAGGACACCTACTCGGTTGTCACCCGGGTGGTGCCCGAGGGCAAGACCATGTGTTCGCTGTGCTCGCGCCTGCGCCGCGGCGCGCTGTACACCTTCGCCGAGGAACAGGGTTTCACGAAGATCGCGCTGGGCCATCATCGCGACGACCTGGTCGCCACCTTCTTCCTCAACCTGTTCTTCCACGCGAAGATCAGCGGCATGCCGCCGAAGCTGCGGAGCGACGACGGCAAGCACGTCGTCATCCGTCCGCTGGCCTACGTGCGCGAGGACGACATCGCCGCCTATGCCGAGGCGAAGAAGTTCCCGATCATCCCCTGCAATCTCTGCGGCTCGCAGGAAAACCTGCAGCGCAAGCAGGTCAAGAAGATGGTGGACGCCTGGGAACGCGAAACCCCCGGCCGGATCGAGCAGATCGCGCGCGCGCTCGGCGACATCCGTCCGTCGCAGCTGAGCGATCCGAAGCTGTTCGATTTCCTGTCGCTGGGCAAGCGCAGCGACGGCGTGCTGCCGGACGCGCATGCGTGGCTGGCGGACGACGGCGCTTCGCGCGCGGCGGACGAGGATTGATGCTTCCGCC
>JAYRTK010000006.1:0-27325 GCA_041919595.1 Lysobacteraceae bacterium | reverse complement strand
TGGACTTCTCGCCGGACAACAGGACGCTGCTGGTGATGAAGAACGTGTCGGCGGCGGAATCGTATCCGGGGGAAGTGAACCTGGAGACCGGCGCGCTGACGCTCTTCCCGGTCGACGGCGGCAAGGCCTCGTTCGGCGGATTCGCCTACAGCCACGACGGCAAGTCGGTGTACTTCATTTCCGATGAACCGGTCGACGGCGTCGCGCAGGAGTTCAAGACCCTGCGCCACCACGACCCGGCGACCGGCAAGCTCACCGTGATCAGCCAGGGCATCGCCTGGGACGTGGAGGGCTTCTCGCTGTCCGACGATGGCCGTCATCTGGCCTACGTCACCAACGAGGACGGCATCAGCCGCCTGCGCGTGCTCGCGCTGCCGTCCTACCGCGAAGTGAAACTGCCGGCGCTGCCGGTCGGCGTGTTCGGTGCCGGCGCGTTCTCGGCCGACGGCAACCGCCTCGCGCTGAGCATCAACAGCGCGACCTCGCCCAGCGACGTGTTCGTGATCGATCTGCCCAAGGCGACGATGACGCGCTGGACGCAGAGCGAAGTCGGCGGTCTCGATGCCTCGAAGTTCGTCGCACCGACGCTGATCCGCTATCCGACCTTCGACAGCGTCGACGGCGGCAACCAGGGCAAAGACCGACGCACCATCCCGGCGTTCTACTACCGCCCTGCGAACGTGCCGGCCGGCCGCAAGCTCCCGGTGGTGATCAACATCCACGGCGGCCCCGAAGGCCAGTCGCTGCCGACGTTCAATCCGACCGCGCAGTTCATGGCGAACGAACTCGGCGTGGCGATGCTGGTGCCGAACGTGCGCGGCTCCACCGGTTACGGCAAGACCTGGCTGTCGCTGGACAACGGCGCGAAGCGCGAGGACTCGGTCAAGGACATCGGCGCCCTGCTCGACTGGATCGCGCAGCAGCCCGAACTGGACGCCTCGCGCGTCGGCGTGGTCGGCGGCAGCTACGGCGGCTACATGGTGCTGGCCTCGCTGGTGCACTACAGCGACCGCATCCGCGCCGGCATCGACGTGGTCGGCATCTCGCACTTCGGCACCTTCCTGAAGAACACCGAGAGCTACCGCCGCGATCTGCGCCGGGTCGAATACGGCGACGAGCGCGATCCGGCGATGGCGGAGACCTTCGAGCGGATTTCGCCGCTCAACAATGCCGCGAAGATCCGGGCCAAACTTTTCGTCGCCCAGGGCCGCAACGACCCGCGCGTGCCGTACACCGAGGCCGAGCAGATCGTGAAGGCGGTCCGCGCCAACGGCCAGCCGGTGTGGTATCTGCTGTACGCCGACGAAGGCCACGGCTTCCGCAAGAAGAGCAACAACGATTACTTCAGCGCGGCCAGCATGCTGTTCTGGAAACAGCATCTGCTGAACGCCGGCGACTGACGGGCGATCGCAGATTCCGCCCGGGCTCGCGATCGGCGGCCCGGGCGATGCCCCGGACGGGGTGCGCACGCCTTACGGCGAGCGCATCGGATGCCACCGGATCGACAGTTCCATCGCGGCGGGCTCGCCTCCGGCACCCGCCGCATCGGCATTGCGCTCGATCTCGAAACAGGCCCGTCCGCGCGCATCGGGCATCAGGCGCACGCCGCGCAGATCGACGGCGAAACGCTGGGCCGCCGGGCGTCCCCGCTCGACGACATCCGGCTGCATGCCGAAGGCATGGATCTCCTGCCGGACGCCCGAGGCGTCCACCACGGCCACGCGGAACGCCGGGCTGTAGCGCAGCCGCGGCGCCCGATGACGCAGCGCGATATCCAGCCGGGTGTCCCCGCGGGACACGGCGGCACGCGTCGCCGCGTCCAATGGCAGACAGAGCCGCACCGGGAATCCGGCCTCGTCGGCGATGCGCACCCGCGACTGCGCCGATGCGCAGCCCGCCGCGAGCCCCAGGGCCACGACGCACACGAACGGGAACGACAGACGGGACAGCGGCATGAGGACCTCCGCAAAGCTGCGATGACAGCATCATCGACCGCACCGCCCGGCCGGTGTTCTGCGACACCGGCCGGCGGACAGCGACGATTCAGTCGATTGCGATGCGGCCGATTGCGATGCCTTCGGCTGCGATCCGTCGACCGCACTCAGACCACGACGATCTCGATCGACGCCGGCACCACGCGCGCACCGGCGCCGTCGCGGGCGCCGTCGCGCAGGACCGGGATCAGATGCACCGAGACGCGATCGTCCTTCAACAGCCCACGCTGCGACAGGCCACGGATCGTCTGGGTGAGCTCGATCATCGCCGACGGCGGCGCCTTGCCGTGCGCCTCGTGTCCTTCACCGCTGTCGGGATGCGCCAGAATGCCGATCTCGCCCGCGAAATGCGGGTCGCTGCTCGGGGTCTGCTGCGTGAGTCCCTCGGCATTGACGAACACGCGCACCGACGACACGTCCGGACCGATTTCCATGTCGCGGATCAACGCGAACACTTCCGCGGCGTCGTTCGAGGTCTCGGCCGGCTCCACGACCTGGCTCTTCAGCGCGTTCGACATGCGCACGCGCCTGACCAGCGGTGCGCGCAGGGTGGCCGCCTCGGTATTCGCCGCAGGCAGCACGCGCAGGCTTTCCAGCGCCACATCGGCCGACAGCAGCGACATCAATCGCGCATCGCGCGTCGCGTCCGGCAGGGCGTTGTCGGGCGTCGGCAGGCCGGGATAGGTGTAGCCCAGCGCGCGGATGTCCTGCAGGTCGCGCGGATACGCGCCGTAGGTCTGCCCGGTGGGCGAGAGGTAATTGTCCTTGAAGTACATGTTCAGCCACAGATTGCGATCCGTCGGCGTCATGTCGTCGGTATTGCTGCGCCCCAGCGCGTTCCATCGGGCCCAGATTCGGTCGATGTTGCCGTGGTGCATCATGAAGATCGGATCGCGCGGCGAGCCCGCACTGGGCATGTAGGCGCCGATGGCGTTGTGGATCAGGTTGTGCGGGGTGCCTTCCAGGAAGCCCTGCACGCCGCCGCCACGCACCACCCACGACATGTCGAGACTGTCCTGGCGCGGGTTCTTGCTGGTGCCGAACAGCTGGAAATTGGTTTCGGCATAGACTTTCTGATCGAGCACATCCTGGGACACCCAGGCGTCGGGCAGCGGCCAGTTGGCCGTGCTGAGCGTGCGGTTGGGCACGTACAGGGGATTCGGCTTGCCGTTGTAGGTCGGATCGGTGAAGGCCTGCGGCATCGTGCGATCGACGGTCCAATCCCAGTACGGCATCGCGAACGCGGTGTAGCCGGTCAGCACGCGTACCGCGCGCTCGTACATCAGCACGAATTCGCGATGCCACGGCAGGAAATACCAGTCGCCATGCGGGCAGTAGCGGTAATTGCCGCCGTAGCGGCCGTGCATCAGCGAGTACTGCAGCCAGCTGACCGGATCGTTCTGGTCCCTGGCCAGCATGATGCCGACGAAATCGCGATACGCCGCGAGATCGGGATCGTCCAGCGCCATGC
The DNA here is from genome assembly GCA_041919595.1 of Lysobacteraceae bacterium. GTDB lineage: Bacteria > Pseudomonadota > Gammaproteobacteria > Xanthomonadales > Xanthomonadaceae > Lysobacter_I. Next base: position 23,860 of record JAYRTK010000006.1, on the reverse strand, counting down.
CGTGCAGGCTGCGCCGCGTCACCGGACCGCTTTGCGCGAATGCGGCCAGACCACCGACCGTTCCCGAGAACACCGAAGCGGCACCCGCCGCCAAACCCGCCTTGAGCATCGCCCTGCGTGTGATCATGACCTTTCCCCGTGTGTGCGCCTGCGGCGCGTTGCCATCCATGCGCATGGGGATTGGGATCGTTTCCCGCCATCCCAGGCGCTGCCCTTGCGAAGTGCGTGGATCGCCGCGCGATGCGACGATCCCATCCTGTGTCACCGACCATGGTGCGCCCGTGCGACGACGACCATCCCCTGTCGGATCTGACAGGGAATATCGGCGCCAGCGGCGCGTTACGCGCCGCTGCGAACCCGTCCGGTACCGGACAAGAAATACTCCGTCATCCTCGAGATGACAAGCGTGTCAGCCGCGGCGGCGCAGCCTGCCGACCACCCAGCCGCAGAACAGCGCCAGCACGATCAGCGACATGAAGAACATCAGCACGTAGAAGAGCAGCGTGACCCAGAAATACAGACTGCCGTCCGGCGGAACGAAGCGCCCCCGGTTCCGGATCCAGAGCTCGCCATCGAAGAGCAGACGCCACAGGTTGTAACCGGTGAAGGCCAGCGTCGGCACGGCCATCAGCACATAGAACGCCTTGGCGATGGGGCCGCCGACCCGCGCGGCTTCGATCTCGGCTTCGCTTTCGGCCTCGGACCGGGCGTCTGACGGGGAATCGGGTGTCGGATCGGACATGGCATCGTGCCGGTGGATCATGATGTCCACGATCCTATCGCCTGCCACGTCCGTTTTCACCGCAGTGAAGACGGCCGGCGCCCGGGCTACCTCGCGCTCCTCGCCGCGGTCAGCCCGGCCAGAGCCCGCGGATCGCCGCGATGCCCTGCGCGCCATGGCCGCGGGCCCAGGGAACCCTGTCCGGCGTCATTCCGCCGATCGCGTAGATCGGCAGCGCGACCTGTTCGCGCAGCTCGACGAAACGCTCCCAGCCGATGCCGGTCACGCCAGGATGCGAGGCCGTGGGCTGCACCGGCCCGAGCACCGCGGCATCGCAACCCAGCGCCTGCGCGAGCCGCAGTTCCTCGAGGTCGTGACAGGAGGCGATGATCGGCCGCCCCGGCGGCAATGGCCGACCGGCGCATCCGCGCAGTTGCGCCGCGCGCAGATGCAGGCCGATGTCGAACGCGTCGGCGAGCGCAGCATCGCCATGGATCAGCGGCTGGGCCTCGGCCGCGCGGATGCGGGCGACCGCACGCTCAACGAGCGAGCGCCAACGCGCAGGCGAGGCGCTCGCGAAGGTCGGCGCACGCAACTGCACGCGACGCACACCCGCCGCCAGCGCCGCGGACAGCGATGCCAGCCACCGCGCGTCGTCGTCATCGGGTTCCGGCGTGATCAGATACCGCGCGGGATCGCGCAGCGCGGCCACGACCGGCCGGTCGGCGTCGGGCATCGCGTAGCTGGCGAGCTTGTGCGGCGGCACCCAGACCAGCGCCTGACCATCGAGCCCCTTCACCGCACCGCTCCAGGCCTCGATGCGCCGCACATCCAGGCACAGTCGTTTGTCGGGATACTGCTGCGGCACCGCGATCACCGGCGCGCCGACGCGCGCCTCGATGCCGAGTTCCTCGCGCAGTTCGCGCACCAGCGCCTGCTCGGGTGTTTCGCCCGGATCGACCTTGCCGCCCGGAAACTCCCAGAGGCCCGCCAGGTCGCGACCTTCGGTGCGCCGCGCCAGCAGGATCCGCCCGCGGGCGTCTTCGATCACGCCGGCGACGACATGGATGCGTTTGCCGTTTCGACTTCGGTCGCTGTCGCGCATGTCGGGGAGGAGGGAATCTGCTCGATCGAAGCTCGATGTTGTACCGTCCGGCGGATCGCCGGGCAAGCGCGAAGCCCATCACCGAAACGGAAAACGCCTGCGCGTGGCAGGCGTTTTCGTCGCTGCGGGCAAGTCCTCGGCTTACGCCAGTTGCCCGTGACAATGCTTGTACTTCTTGCCGGAACCGCAGGGGTGAGCCGGGAATACATGAGCGACCCACAGGCCGCTCATGCCGGCGAACGCCCGCACATGGATGTGCGGGCAGGGCCTGGACGCCAGGGATGGTTTACGCCAGTTGCCCGTGACAATGCTTGTACTTCTTGCCGGAACCGCAGGGGCACGGATCGTTGCGCCCCACCTTCGGCACCGCGGACGGATCCTGATATTCGGGATCCGCGGCCTCCTCGTCGGTGCCGTAACCGCCCATGTCGGCGTGCTGGAACTGCATCTGCCGGGAGATCGCCTCGGCACGCGCGCGCTCGGCGGCTTCGGCCTGCGCGATCTCGGCCTCGGTGCGGATGCGCACGCGGGCGAGCAGCGAGATCACTTCGCGCTTGACCTTGTCCAGCATCTCGCCGAACAGCTCGAACGCTTCCTTCTTGTACTCCTGCTTCGGCTGCTTCTGCGCATAGCCGCGCAGATGGATGCCCTGGCGGAGGTAATCCATGCGGCCGAGGTGCTCCTTCCAGCTCTGATCGAGCACGGTGAGCATGATGTGCTTCTCGAGCATGCGCATGGTTTCGCCGCCGACCGCGGCTTCCTTGTCGTCGAACAGCTTCGCCACCGCGTCCTGCACGTAGGCGGCGATGCCCTCGGCGTCGATCTCGCTCTTGCTCTTGACGTGCTGCGCGACCGGCAACTGCAGATTGAACTCGGCGGCCAGCTCGGCCTCCAGCCCCTGCAGATCCCACTGTTCGTCGATCGAGTTCGGCGGCACGAAGCGATCGACCAGATCGGCGACGACATCGGCGCGGATGCCATCGACGTTCTCCTTGACGCTCTCGGCCTCCAGCAGCTCGTCGCGCTGGCGGTAGATCACCTTGCGCTGATCGTTGTTGACGTCGTCGAAGTCGAGCAGATTCTTGCGGATGTCGAAGTTGTGGGCTTCGACCTTGCGCTGCGCGCCGGCGATCTGCTTGGTGACCAGCGGACTCTCGATGATGTCGTCTTCCTTCAGGCCCATGCGCGCCATCATCCGCTGCACCCAGTCGGCGGCGAAGATGCGCATCAGGGTGTCTTCGAGCGACAGGTAGAAGCGCGAGGAACCCGGATCGCCCTGACGACCGGAGCGGCCGCGCAACTGATTGTCGATGCGGCGCGATTCGTGACGTTCGGTGCCGATGATGTGCAGACCGCCGCTGGCCTTGACCAGATCGTGGCGCTGCTGCCATTCGGCCTTGATCCGCTGACGCGAGACTTCATCCAGCGTGCCGCCGGCTTCGGCCTCGCGGTCGGCGATCTCGGCTTCCAGCGAACCGCCGAGCACGATGTCGGTACCGCGGCCTGCCATGTTGGTGGCGATGGTGACCGCGCCAGGACGACCGGCCTGGGCGACGATGTGCGCCTCGCGCTCGTGCTGCTTCGCGTTCAACACTTCGTGCGTGATGCCGGCGTCGTGCAACTGCTGCGACAGCATCTCCGAGACCTCGATCGAGGTCGTGCCGACCAGCACCGGCTGGCCCTTGGCGTTCGCGTCCTTGATCTCGTTGACGACCGCACGGTACTTGCCGGCCTTGTTGAGGAACACCGCATCCGGGTGATCCTTGCGGACCATCGGCCGATGGGTGGGAATCACCACCACTTCGAGCGCGTAGATGTTCTGGAATTCGTAGGCTTCGGTGTCCGCGGTGCCGGTCATGCCCGACAGCTTCTTGTACATGCGGAACAGGTTCTGGAAGGTGATGCTGGCGAGCGTCTGGTTCTCGCGCTGCACCGGCACGCCTTCCTTCGCCTCGACCGCCTGATGCAGGCCGTCCGACCAGCGCCGCCCCTGCAGGGTGCGGCCGGTGAACTCATCGACGATCACGACCTCGCCATCGCGGACGATATAGTCGACGTCGCGATGGAACAGCGCATGCGCGCGCATCGCCGCGTTGAGATGGTGCACCACATGGATGTTGTGGGCGGCGTAGAGGCCTTCCTCGGCATCGATGATGCCGGCGCGGCGCAGTAGATCCTCGGCGTGTTCCTGACCGGCCTCGGACAGATGCACCTGCTTGCCCTTCTCGTCGACCCAGTAATCGCCGACGCCGTCCTCGACTTCCTGGCGCTTGAGCTGCGGGACGATGCGGTTGACCTTGACGTACAGCTCCGGCGATTCGTCGGCCGGACCGGAAATGATCAGCGGCGTGCGCGCCTCGTCGATCAGGATCGAGTCGACCTCGTCGACGATCGCGTAATGCAGACCGCGCTGATAGCGGTCTTCCTTCGACAGCGCCATGTTGTCGCGCAGGTAGTCGAAGCCGAATTCGTTGTTGGTGCCGTAGGTGATGTCGGCGCCATAGGCGGTGTGCTTGTCGCCGTGGTTCATGCCCGGATAGACCACGCCCACCGTCAGGCCCAGCCAGGAGTACAGGCGCCCCATCCACGCCGAGTCGCGCCTGGCGAGGTAGTCGTTGACGGTGACCACGTGGACGCCCTTGCCTTCCAGCGCATTGAGGTACACCGGCAGGGTCGCGACCAGGGTCTTGCCTTCACCGGTACGCATTTCCGCGATCTTGCCCAGATGCAGGACCATGCCGCCGATCAGCTGCACGTCGTAGTGACGCATGCCGAGCACGCGCTTCGACGCTTCGCGGCAGACCGCGAACGCTTCGGGCAGGAGCTTGTCGAGGGATTCGCCGGCGGCGATGCGCTGCCGGAACTCGGGCGTCTTGGCCTGGAGGTCGGCGTCGGACAGCGCCTGCATCTGCGGTTCGAGGGCGTTGATCTTCTTGACGATGGCGCCGAGTTGCTTGACGAGGCGGTCGTTGCGGCTGCCGAAGATGCTGGTCAACAGGCGATTGAGCATGGGCTGGATGGGAACCGGATGAGGGATCGGGCGGGCGCCGCCGGATGGCGGCCGTCCGCAACAAAAAAGGGCGCAGTGCTGTGCGCCCTCTGCAACAGTCCATTGTACTTGGAGCCGCCCTCCGGGGGTATCAAGCCCCGGCCCGCCTCCCGGCCCTCGCCGATCAGCCCCGGACAGGGGCGTGGGCGGGCGCTGCGTCGCCCAGGAACTGGTGCGGGTTGATCACCGCGCCGTTCTCCCAGACCTCGAAATGCACGTGGGCACCGGTGGAACGCCCGGTGGAACCGGCCTTGGCGATTTCCTGACCGCGACGGACCAGGTCGCCGACGTGGCCGATCAGCCGCGAATTGTGCGCATAGCGGGTCACATAGCCGTTGCCGTGATCGATCTCGACCACGTTGCCGTAACCGTTGCGGACGCCGGAAAAGGTGACCACGCCGTCGGCCACCGCCAGCACCGGGTCCCCGGTATTGGCCTCGAAGTCGACGCCCTTGTGGTACTGGCTGCCGCCGCCGAGCGGATCGGCGCGATGGCCGAAGCCGGAGGTGATGTAGCTGTCGGCGATCGGATGCCCGGTCGGCAGCGTGCTCTGGTCGAGCTTGCGGTTGAACAGCAGCGATTCCAGCACCGAGAGCTGGCCGCCGGAATGGCGGAGCTGGGCATCGAGCCCGGCCAGACCGCTGCGCAGTTCGGCCGCGGGCATGTCGCGGACCGGACCGACACCACCGACGCCCACCGGCTTGTCGAAATCGAACTCGCCGTCACCGAGCTGGGCGACGCGGGTCAACCGTTCGCCGAGCGCGTTGAGGCGGTTGGCCTCGGCCTGCAGTTCGCCGAGGCGTGCGGCGAGCGCGTTCACTTCGCGCTGCGCTTCGCGACGTGCGGCTTCCAGGCCATCACGCTGGGCTTCGACCTCGGTCTTGAGCCGCTCGAATTCGGCATCGCGCAACCAGACCTGGCCGGTGGTGCCGAACAGCGCACCGACCGTGAGCAGGGCGACCGCGGCATAGCCGGGCCTGTCGCGCATCGCCAGTCGCCCCTGCGCGATCGCGCGCTCGGCGCGCGGACGCAGGATCTGCCAGGTGTGCGCCGCGGTCGCCTGAACGGCATGCGCGGCAGCGACGGCGTGACGGTGCGCAAGCTGGATGAAGCTGTGTACAGTCATGGGCTCAATGTCTCGTTCGCGATCCATGCCGCCCTCCGACCGTTCCGCAGGCCCGCAGGAAGCGCTCGACGCGCTGCTCGGCGGCGGGTCCGGCGACCCGGGCGGCCAAATGCTGCGCCGCGCGTTGTGGCTGGAAGCTCTGGATCGACAACTCGGTGCCTGCCTTCCGCCCGCACTCGCCGCGCATGCGCGACTGGCGAATATCGATCGCGGAAGACTCGTTTACCTCGTGGATGCTCCGGTCTGGCACGCCCGACTGCGGCTTGCGTCCACCGAACTCCTGGCGGCAGCCCGCTCCATCGGGCTGGAAGCGACCGATCTGGTGGTCAGGGTCGCGAGCGGGCCGCAGGCGATGCGTCCCTCGAATACCGCGAATCCGACCGCCGTCGCGATCTCCCCTTTGTCCGCGGCCGCACGCGAAGCCTTCGCGACCGCGCTCGCGTCCCGCGACGAACCGTCGCAGGAGGACGCCTCCCGGTGTCCGCCCGGCGATTCCGCCCCCGTTTGAGGCCGGTCCGACGGACGCGAAGGGGGCATGCTACCGAGCGGTGGGCAGCGGCGGGTTAAGAAGGCGGGGCTTTTTCGTTAAGTTTTTGTGAACCGCACGGCCGCAGTTCACGGATCGGGCAATTCGCCCGGCGCGTTCAGCGTTGCGGTATCTCCACGGCCGACCCGTTGCGGGTCGGGTGGATGGTCAGGCCAGCCGCGGCTGGCCGAAGACCACCGGGACCGGCTCGTGACGCTCGAAGGTCGCCAGTTCCCAGGCCGACTGCTCGGCGAGCAGGGCGCGGACGAGCCTGTTATTGAGGGCATGGCCGGACTTGAAGCCCTCGTAGGCGCCGAGGATCGGATGCCCCGCCAGATACAGGTCGCCGACGGCGTCGAGGATCTTGTGGCGGACGAACTCATCCACGTAGCGCAGGCCGTCGTCATTCAGCACCCGGAATTCGTCGAGCACGATCGCATTGTCCATCGAGCCGCCGAGGCCGAGGTTGCGCTCGCGCATGAACTCCAAATCGCGCATGAACCCGAAGGTGCGGGCGCGGCTGACTTCGCGGATGTAGTTCTCGGTCGAGAATTCGACGACCGCGCGCGAACGCGAGGCCGGAATCGCCGGATGGTCGAATTCCACGGTGAAACCGAGGCGGAAACCGTCGTGGGGTTCGAACCGGGCGAACTTGTCGCCATCGCGCACTTCGACGGGACGGAGAATGCGGATGAAGCGCTTGGGCGCGTTCTGCTCGGCGATGCCCGCCGATTGCAGCAGGAACACGAACGGGCCGGAGGAGCCGTCCATGATCGGCACTTCGGGCGCGGACAGATCGATGTAGGCGTTGTCGACCCCCAGACCGGCGAGTGCCGACATCAGGTGTTCCACCGTCATCGCCTTGCCGCCGCCTTGCGAGAGGCCCGTGCAGAGCATGGTTTCGGTGACGCGATCGGCGCGGGCGGGGATCTCGACCACCGGATCCAGATCGACGCGGCGGAACACGATGCCGGTGTCGATCGGGGCCGGACGCAGGGTCAGAAACACCTTGTCGCCGCTGTGCAGACCGACGCCGGTCGCGCGGATGGTGTTCTGGAGGGTGCGTTGCTGGGCCATGGTCGGATCGGATGAGTCGCGGAGGGCGTGCCGGAAGCGCTGGAAATGCAGGGATTCCGATCGGAATCGGACCGCGAGAGTATCACGCGGCAGGCTGAACCTGAACGGAAGCGACGCATTGTTCCCGCACTGCAACATCGTCGTGGTACGGCGCTCCGCCTCCGCTCGGAGGCGAGAAAGCCCGCCGGGCCCGGAGACCCGGCGGAAAATGGAATCTCCCGACGTGCGGGACACGTCGACGTCGGGAGGTGACGCGTCCGCGTGTCAGTCCGCCTGGCGACGCAGGAACGCCGGAATGTCCAGATAGCTGCTGTCGCTGCCGAAATCCGCCGCAGGCGTCGACGCTTCGCCCTGGCCGCGGCCGCGGAGGTTGGCGGCGATGCCCGAGCCCGGGGTGAACGCCACCGGTTCGTCGACCATCATCCCGGTGGTGCCGTCGCGACGGCCCTGGGTGTTGATCAGCTGCACCTGCGGGCGACGGGCCGGCGCGAAGCCTTCGTCGCGGTCCTGCGTGCGCACGATCTGGCGGGCGACGGCGCGGTTCAGGCCGGTGGCGACCACGGTCACCTTCACCTCGTCCTGCATGTCCGGATCGAGCACGGTGCCGATCACGACCGTCGCGTCTTCCGAGGCGAAGTTCTCGATCGTGCGACCCACTTCGTCGAACTCGGCCATGGTGAAGTCCGGACCGGCGGTGATGTTGACCAGGATGCCGTTGGCGCCGGCCAGGTTGACGTCGTCGAGCAGCGGATTGTTGATCGCGCCTTCGGCCGCGGCCTGCGCACGATCGTCGCCGCGCGCGGTGCCGGTGCCCATCATCGCGAGACCCATCTCGCTCATGACGGTGCGCACGTCGGCGAAGTCGACGTTGATCAGGCCCGGACGCACGATCAGGTCGGCGATGCCCTGCACCGCGCCCTGCAGCACGTCGTTGGCGGCGCGGAACGCCTGGATCATGGTGGCGTTGCGGCCGAGGACGGTGATCAGCTTCTCGTTCGGGATCGTGATCAGCGAATCGCAGTGCTGCGACAGCTCCTCGATGCCCTTCAGCGCCACCTGCATGCGGCGGCGGCCTTCGAACGGGAACGGCTTGGTGACGACGGCGACGGTCAGGATGCCCATCTCCTTCGCCAGCTGCGCGACGACCGGCGCGGCGCCGGTGCCGGTGCCGCCGCCCATGCCGGCGGTGATGAACACCATGTCGGCGCCCTGCAGCGCGTCCATGATGCGTTCGCGGTCTTCCAGCGCGGCCTGGCGACCGACTTCCGGATTCGCGCCCGCACCCAGGCCCTTGGTGACGTTGCCGCCGAGCTGGAGCTGCAGCTTCGCGCCGCAGTTCTTGATCGCCTGCGAATCGGTGTTCGCGGTGATGAACTCCACGCCTTCGATGCTGCCGTTGACCATGTGCGCCACGGCGTTGCCGCCGCCGCCGCCCACGCCGACGACCTTGATGACGGCGTTGGGAGCCATCTTCTCGACCAGTTCGAAATATGCCATGTCCGTGTCCTCGTCTAGTTATGTGTGTCGCTGTTGTTGGATCGGGTACCGCGTTGAAACCTTTGAAACCGTTGCCGCCTCGTCATGAACATCGCCGACCGCCACGGGCCGGTTTTCCGGCACACGGAGGTGCCGGCGGTTCGAGCGGCCCCGCTCGAACCGGCGAACGATCCGGGCTCGGCCCGGGGCGTTCGCGCGAAAGCCGCGGCTGGGAGCCCGATCTTTCGCTGAAGCCGAATCGCTAGAACTCGCCCTTGAACCAGGTCTTGAGCTTGTTGAACACACCCACCGCGCGACCCGCCGGGATCACCGGCCGCCGCGGGTGTTCGATCTGGCTGCCCATCAGCAGCAGACCCACGCCGGTGGCGTGGACCGGATTGCCGACGACTTCGCCGAGACCGGCGACGTGCTGCGGGATGCCCACGCGCACCGGCATCTGCAGCATTTCCTCGGCCAGTTCGATCACGCCTTCCATCTTCGAGGCGCCACCGGTAAGCACCATGCCGGCACGCACCAGTTCCTCGAAACCGGAACGGCGCAGTTCGGCCTGCACCATCTCGAAAATTTCTTCATAGCGCCCCTGCACCGCCTGCGCCAGCGCATGCCGCGGCAGGCGACGCGGCGGGCGATCGCCGACGCTGGGCACCTGGATGCTTTCCTCGGCGGTGGCGAGCTGCGCCAGCGCGCAGGCGTAGCGGACCTTGATCTGCTCCGCTTCCGGCGTCGGCGTACGCAGCATGTGCGCGATGTCGTTGGTGACGTGGTCGCCGGCGATCGGCAGCGACGCGGTATGGCAGATCGCGCCGTGCACGAACACCGCGATGTCGGTGGTGCCGGCGCCGATATCGACCAGGACCACGCCGAGCTCGCGCTCGTCGCTGGTCAGCACCGCGGTGCTGGAGGCCAGCGCCGAGAAGATCAGGTCGTCGACCTGCAGGCCGCAGCGCTGCACGCACTTGCTGATGTTCGCCGCCGCCGACTGCGCGCAGACCACCAGATGCGCGTGCACCTCCAGGCGCACGCCGGTCATGCCGACCGGATTGCGGATGCCTTCCTGCGAGTCGTCGAGCACGTAGTCGCGCGGGATCGCGTGCAGGATCTTCTGGTCGGCCGGGATGGCCACGGCCTTGGCCGCCTCCAGCACGCGGTCGAGGTCCACATAACTGACCTCGCCGTCGCGGATCGGCACGATGCCGGGCGAATTGCGGCATTGCACGTGATTGCCCGAGATCGACGCGTAAACCGAGCGGATCTCGCAACCGGCCATCAGCTCGGCCTCTTCGACCGCGCGCTGGATCGACTGCACGGTCGACTCGATATCCACGACCACGCCGCGCTTCAGGCCGCGCGATTCGTGCGTGCCGATGCCGATGACTTCGATGGGGTTGCCCGGCGAATACTCGCCCACGAGCGTCACCACCTTCGAGGTGCCGATGTCGAGACCGACGATCAGCGATTTGTCGCCTTTGCGATTCATGTCGGGAAGCCGGAATTCTGGGGGCGGAGTTCGGGAGAGGAGAGGCGTGCGGCCTTCGTCGCGCCGGACGCGGTCGCAGCGGGTGTCGCGGCGGCATCCGCCTGTCCGTCACCGGTGGTCCAGCGCAGCGCGAACCCATTGGTGTAGCGCAGGTCGGCCCGTTCCAGCGCCCGGCCCTTCTGTGCGATCTGCGGCAGCAGGCGGGCGAACCGCTGCAGCCGCAGGCGGGCGTCGTCGCGACCGAGCAGCAGTTCGGCGCCATTGGACAGCGTGAGCGACCAGCTGCCGCGCTCGTCGACCCGCAACCGACGCACGTCGAGACCGGCGACCGCGAACATCGCCCGCGATTCGTTGTAGAGGCGGACCAGATCGGCGCTGCGCGATTCCGGACCATCGAAGCGCGGCAGCCCCTTCGGCACCGTCACGCCCTTCGCGGAGATGATCCGGCCGCGCTCGGACAGCAGGCGGTCTTCGCCCCACCATGCGAACGGACGATGTTCGACCACCGCCACCACCAACCGGTCGGGCCACTGCTTGCGCACTTCCGCATGCTCGACCCACGGCAGCTTCGCCACCGAGGCGCGCGCGTCTTCCAGGCGCACCGCGAAGAAGCCGCGCTGCGCGTGCGGATACACCGCCGCGATCACCTGCGCGTCGCTCACCCGCTGCAGCTTGCCGTGCAGGGTCACCGTGCGCAGCGGCCAGCGCTCGGCGCCGACCCAACCTTGGATGACCGCCACCACCGGCAGCGTCACCAGCGCCAGCGCGAACAGCCATGCGAGCAGCCGCAGGAAGGCGTTCATCGGCCCTGCACCTCCGGCAGCGTCGTCTCCAGGATCATCCAGCACAGGGTTTCGAAATCGATCCCGATCTGGCGCGCGGCCTTGGGCACCAGCGAATGGCTGGTCATGCCCGGCGCCGTGTTGACCTCGATCAACTGGAAGCCGTGGCGGCGATCGCGCATCACGTCCACGCGCCCCCAACCGCGACAGGCCGCGGCGCGGAACGCGCGCAGGGCGAGCTTGCGGATCGTCGTCTCGTCGTCGCCGTCCAGACCGGGGCACAGGTATTGGGTGTCGTCGGCGACGTATTTGGCGTGGTAGTCGTACCACTCACCGGCGGGAACGATCCGGATCGACGGCAACGCGATGTCCCCGAAGATGCCGACGGTGAACTCCTCGCCCTGCACCATCTGCTCCATCAGCAGTTCGCCGGCATAACCGGCGGCGAACGCTTCGGCGGCATCGAGATCGTGCTCGGAAAGAATCCGGAACACGCCGACACTGGAGCCTTCGCACGAAGGCTTGACGAACACCGGCAGGCCCAGCGTGCGCGCGGCCTCGCGCATCTCGCCGGCGGCGCGGATGCGCACGAATTTCGGCGTCGGCAGACCTTCGCTCATCCACACCTGCTTGGTGCGGATCTTGTCCATGGTCAGCGCGGAGCCGAGGACACCGGAACCGGTATAGGGCACGCCCAGCGCTTCCAGCGCGCCCTGCAGCACGCCGTCCTCGCCACCGCCGCGGTTGCCATGGAGGATGTTGAACACGCGGTCGAACCCGGCCTCCGGCGAGCGTTTCGCCATCAGCGCTTCGATCAGCGCCGGGATGCCGTCGATGGCATGCGCGTCGACCCCGCGCGCGCGCAGCGCGTCGAGCACGTTGCGGCCGGAGTCGAGCGAGACTTCACGCTCGGCGCTGGTGCCGCCCATCAGCACGGCGACGCGTCCGAACTGCGCCGGATCGAGACTGCGGGGCGAGATCTGCGGCATGGTCACGACTGCGATTCCCGGGAAACGGTGGAGGTACTGCCGGCGGCAGCGGTGGAGAATCCGTTGGCGGAGAGCAACTGTGCGGCGGCGCCGATGTCGCCCGCGCCCATCATCAGCAGCAGATCGCCGTCGCGGAGCACGTCGGGCAGCACGGCGGACAGATCGCCGGCACCGCCGACGACCACCGGATCGATGCGACCGCGCGCGCGGATGTTGCGCGCCAGCGACTTCGCATCGGCGCCGGCGATCGGCGCTTCGCCCGCGGGATAGACCTCGGTCAGCACCAGCGCATCGACGCTCGACAGCACTGCGGCGAAATCGTCGAACAGGTCGCGGGTCCGGCTGTAGCGATGCGGCTGGAACGCGACCACCAGACGCCGGTCGGGCCATCCACCGCGCGCGGCCTGGAACACCGCTTCCAGTTCCCTGGGGTGGTGGCCGTAGTCGTCGACCAGTTGCACCTTCGCGCCCTGCGCGGTGGTGAGTTCGGCGAGCAGGTTGAAGCGGCGGCCGATGCCGGCGAATTTCTCCAGCGCGCGCGCGATCGCGTCCGGAGTCACGCCGAGCTGCCAACCGATGGTCGCCGCGGCAAGCGCGTTCTGGACGTTGTGACGGCCGGGCAAGGCCAGCGTGACGGGCGTGCGCGAGCCATCGGGCAGACAAAGCGTGAACCGCATCGCCGGCCCGGCCTGCTCCACATCCTCGGCGCGCACGTCGGCATGGGCGGCGAAACCGTAGGTGATCACGTGGCGCGGCATGTCGGCCGCAAGCGCGGCGACCTCGGCATCATCGATGCACAGCACCGCGAGCCCGTAGAACGGCAGCCGATGCAGGAATTCGGAGAACGCGGCCTGCACCCGGGCGAAATCGCCACCGTAGTTCTCGAGATGATCGGCGTCGATGTTGGTCACGACCGCGATCAGCGGATTCAGGCGCAGGAAGCTGCCATCGCTTTCGTCGGCTTCGGCCACCAGCCATTCGCCGCTGCCCAGACGGGCGTTGGCGCCGGCGGCGAGCAGCTGGCCGCCGATCACGAACGTCGGATCGAGACCGCCCTCGCCGAGCACGCTAGCGGTGAGCGAGGTGGTGGTGGTCTTGCCATGGGTGCCGGCGATCGCGATGCCGCGACGGAAGCGCATCAGCTCCGCCAGCATCTCCGCGCGCGGCACGACCGGAATGCGCTGCGCGCGCGCTTCCATCCATTCGGGATTGTCGCGCTTGATCGCACTGGACACGACCACGCAGTCGGCACCGAGCACGTTGGCGGCGGCATGGCCGCGCGACACGATCGCACCGAGGCCGGCGAGACGGCGGGTCACCGAGTTGTCGGCGTTGTCCGAGCCGGACACCTGATAGCCCAACGTGCACAGGACCTCGGCGATGCCGCTCATGCCGGCGCCGCCGATTCCCACGAAATGCACGCGCGGAAAGGCTTTCGACAGGTCCTTGGTATCGAGCAGTCGACGGATCATGCGCGTGCCTCCTCCAGCACTGCGTCGGCGACGCGTTCGGCGGCGTCGGTTCGGGCGAGCGACCGCGCGGCATCGGCCATGAACAGGCGCTTGCCGGGATCGAGCACGAGGTTCCGCAGCTCCATCGCCAGCTTCCCGGCGAGTTCGCCATCCTGTTTCAGCAGCACGCCGGCACGACGCTGCACGACGTACTGCGCGTTCTTGGTCTGGTGGTCGTCGACCGCGGTCGGCAGCGGCACCAGCACGCTGCCGACGCCGGCCGCGCACAGTTCGGCGATGGTCAGCGCACCGGCGCGACAGACCACCAGATCGGCCCAGGCATAGGCCTCGGCCATGTCGGCGATGAACGGCTCGATCGCGCCCTCGATCCCCGCGGCGGCATAGGCGGCGGACGCCGCGTCGCGCATCTTCTCGCCGCACTGGTGGCGCACGTCGATGCCCGCGCCCTGCAACTGTCGCAGCGCCTCCGGCACGGCGTCGTTGAGCGCGCGCGCGCCCTGGCTGCCGCCGAGCACCAACAGGTGCAGACGATCGTCGCCGCGGCGCTCGAAGCGTTCGCGCGGCGGCGCGACCTTCGCGATCACGTCGCGCACCGGATTGCCGACGACCGTTTCCTTGCCCGGGAAGGCATCCGGAAAACCGGTGAGCACGCGCCGCGCGAAGCGCGCGAGAATGCGATTGGTCATGCCGGGCGCGCGGTTCTGCTCGTGCACCAGCAGCGGCACGCCGGCGAGCACCGCGGCGATGCCACCCGGGCCGGCCGCGAACCCGCCGAAGCTGATCACCGCGCGCGGCTTGTGCCGGGCGAGCACCTTCGCCGCCGCGCGGATCGCCGACAGGATGCGCAGCGGCGCGCGGATCAGGGTACCGACCCCCTTGCCGCGCACGCCGGAAATGCCGATGGTCTCGATGTCGATCCCATGCTGCGGCACCAGGCGCGTCTCCATGCCGCCCTCGGCGCCGAGCCACACCACCGGCACGCCGCGCGCGCGCAGCGCCGCGGCGACCGCGAGCCCCGGGAAGATGTGGCCGCCGGTTCCGCCGGCCAGGATCATCACCGGGCGCGCCTGGCCGTCGGGCCGGGGAGACACGCGTTCGGGCGCCGCGTTCATGCGCTCCTCCCGAAACTCGGTTCCACGCGCTCGCGCAGACGGCTGGTGCCGCGCACGGTGTTGCCCAGCGCGGTGGCGGTCGCCGTCGCCGCAGGCTGCGTGGTCGGCGGCACGCCGGCGGAGACCTGCACCGCTTCGGTGCGCAGGCGCGCGACCTGGCGCTCGGCGCGATCGAGTTCGTAGGAAATCCGCAGCAGCAGACCGAGCGCCGCGCAGGTGCCGAGCACGCTGGAGCCGCCATAGGAAATCAGCGGCAGCGTCAGGCCCTTGGTCGGCAGCAGACCGAGGTTCACGCCGATCGAGACGAAGCTCTGCAGCCCCATCCACAGCGCGATGCCGAAGGCGCAGTAACCCGCGAAGTGGCGGCGCATCTCGACGCACTTCAGTCCGACATGGAATGCGCGCCCCACCAGCAACACGTACAGACCGATCACCAGGCACACACCGACGAAGCCGAGCTCTTCGGCGATCACCGCGAGGATGAAATCGGTGTGCGCTTCCGGCAGATAGGACAGTTTCTGCACGGAACCGCCGAGGCCGACGCCGAACCATTCACCACGCCCGACCGCCATCAGCGCATTGGTCAGCTGATAGCCGGTGTTGAACGGGTCCTTCCA
Source organism: Lysobacteraceae bacterium (assembly GCA_041919595.1). Classification (GTDB taxonomy): domain Bacteria; phylum Pseudomonadota; class Gammaproteobacteria; order Xanthomonadales; family Xanthomonadaceae; genus Lysobacter_I. Next base: position 8,310 of record JAYRTK010000006.1, on the reverse strand, counting down.
GGGATCGAGGAACGAGGTCAGGCGGCTGACGCGGTAGGGCTCGGCGATCGCGATGAACGCCAGCACCGGCAGACCGATCAGCACCGGGCCGAACATGCGCGGCATGTGCACGCCACCGAGGATCAGCATGCCCGCGGTGATCGCGAGAATCAGCGAGAGCGAGCCGAAATCCGGCTGCAGGATCAGGAAGGCGACCATCGCCACGGCCACGCCCAGCGGCTTGAGCATCGCGCTCCAGGTCGCGTTGACCTCATCGCGGAAACGCACCAGATAACTGGCCAGCCACACCACGTACATCAGCTTCACCGCTTCCACCGCCTGGAAGGTGGTGACGCCGAAATTCAGCCAGCGTCGCGCGCCGTTGACGGTCTTGCCGATGCCGGGCAGGAACACCAGGATCAGCAGCACGAAGCACAACACCAGGAGCAGATGGTCGCGTTGTTCGATGGTCTTGAGTTCGGTGCGCATCAGCCAGCCGGCCACGCCGGCGCCGAGCACGAGGAACACCAGATGCTTGGTCAGGAAGTAGTACGGACCGACGTCCAGACCCTCGCCGATCGCGATCGAACTCGACGCCACCATCACCACGCCGAGGCAGGCCAGCGCGATGGTCGCGCCGAGCAGCCACGGGTCGTAGCGGCCGGGCAGCGCGTCCAGACGCGTCGCCTGCTGGCCGAGACCGAAGCGCGGGAGGGAAAACACGCCGTTGGACAGCGGATTCGGCATCAGCGCACCTTCAGCGTGGCGAGACCGACCAGCACCAGGATCACCGAGATGATCCAGAAGCGCACGATCACGCGCGGCTCCGGCCAGCCCTTCAGCTCGAAATGGTGGTGGATCGGCGCCATCCGGAACACGCGCTTGCCGGTGAGCTTGAACGAGGCGACCTGGATCATCACCGACAGCGTCTCGATCACGAAGATGCCGCCCATCACCACCAGGATCAGCTCCTGACGCACGATCACCGCGATCAGTCCGAGCACCGCGCCCAGCGCCAGCGCGCCGATGTCGCCCATGAACACCATCGCCGGATAGGTGTTGAACCACAGGAAGCCGAGACCCGCCCCGGCGATCGCGGCGCAGATGATGACCAGCTCGCCGGAGCCCGGCACCTTCGGGATGCCGAGATATTCCGAGAACACGGCGTTGCCGGAGGCATAAGCGAACACGCCCAGCGCGCACGCCACGAGCACCGTCGGCATGATCGCCAGACCATCGAGGCCGTCGGTGAGATTGACCGCATTCGAGAAGCCGACGGTCCAGAAATACGCGATCGCGACGAAGAAGACCGCGCCGGCGATGCCCGCCAGCGGCAGCGCGACGTTCTTGAAGAACGGAATGTAGAGCGTGGTCGCGGCCGGCGCATCGGCGGTGTAATACAGGAACAGACCGGCGGCGAGGCCGAACACCGACTGCAGCGCGTACTTGGTGCGCGAACGCATGCCGTTGGGATCGCGCTTGACGATCTTGATCCAGTCGTCCCACCAGCCGATCCAGCCGAAGGCGACCATCACCACCAGCACCAGCCAGACGTAGCGGTTGCGCAGGTCGCCCCACAGCAGCACCGAGGCGATCACGGTCAGCAGGATCAGCGCACCGCCCATCGTCGGCGTACCGGCCTTGGAGAAATGCGACTGCGGGCCGTCCTTGCGGATCGGCTGACCGCCCTTCAGTTTCGCCAACCGCGCGATGACCGCCGGCCCCCACCACAGCGAGAGCGCGAGCGACGTCAGCGCGGCGAGAATTCCGCGGAAGGTCAGATAGCCGAACAGACCGAACAGGCTCTGCAGTTGTTCCAGCCAGCGCGTCAGTTCAAGCAGCATGCGTCTCTCCCCCGCTCGCGGCCCCGTCACCCGCCAGCACGTCTTTCACGATTCTGTCCATCGCGCTGCCGCGCGACCCCTTGATCAGCACCCGCGGCGATGTCGTGGACGCAGCCAGATCGGCACGCAGCGCGGCGACCAGCGCGGCGTGATCGGCGAACACGCGGCCGCCCTCGCCGAACGCCGCCGCAGCCGCGGCGGCGAGCTCGCCGAGCGCATACAGGCGGACGACGCCCGAGGCGTTCGCGCGGCGACCGACCTCGGCGTGCAGCGCGGCGGCATCGGCGCCGAGTTCGCGCATGTCGCCCAGCACGATCCAGCGTTCGCCGCCGGCTGCGGCCAGCGTGTCGATCGCCGCCTGCAGCGAGCCCGGGTTGGCGTTGTAACTGTCGTCGATCAGGATCGCGCCACCCGCGAGCCGGTGCAGGTTCAGTCGTCCGGCGACCGGACGCGCGGCGTTCAGACCGCTGGCGATCACCGGCAGCGGAATGCCGGCGCCGAGCGCGAGCGAGGTCGCGGCCAGCGCGTTGAGGACGTTGTGCCGGCCCGGCATCGCCAGCGCGATCGCCGCCTCGCCTTCGGGCGCGACCAGGATGAAACGCGAGCCGTCGGCATCGAGCGCGATGTCGCGCGCGCTCACGTCGGCATCGGCGTCCAGCCCGAAACGGATCAGGCGATGGCCGTGCGCGCGTTCCGCGAAATACGGGGCGAAGGCGTCGTCGGCGTTGATCGCGGCCACGCCGTCTGCCGGCAGCGCGTCGTAGATCGCGGCCTTGGTGTCGGCGATGCCGAGCAGACTGCCCAGACGTTCGATGTGCGCCGGCGCGATGTTGTTCACCAGCGACACATCGGGGCGGACAACGCTGGTGAGATAGGCGATGTCGCCGGGCTTGCCCGCGCCCATCTCGTAGATCGCGTACAGCGCATCGTCGGGGGCATCGATCACCGCCAGCGGCAGGCCGATCTCGTTGTTGCGGTTGCCGGGCGTGGTGTAGGCCCGGCCGGGAGCGTCCAGCGCCGCGACCGCGGCTTCGAGGATCGCGAACGTCAGCGTCTTCACGCTGGTCTTGCCGTTGCTGCCGGTCACCGCGAGCACCTTCGTGCGCCGGGTCTGCTGGATCGACGCCGCCAGCGCGGCCAACGCGCGCTCGGTGTCGGCGACCACGATCTGCGGGATCGCCAGTCCGTCCACGGCGCGCGACACCAGCGCGGCGGACGCGCCGCGCTCGGCCGCCAGCGCGACGTAATCGTTGCCGTCGAAATTCTCGCCCTTCAGCGCGACGAACAATGCTGCGCCCGCCTGCGCCGGTTCGAGCCTGCGGGTATCGGTGACCAGCGCGTCGACCGTGCGGTCGTCACCGATCAGACGCCCACCGATGGCGCGGGCGATGCGGGACAGCGCGATCGGCGTCATGTCCGCGCCTCCAGCACCGCGCGCGCGGTCGCGGTGTCGTCGAAGGGATGCTGCACGCCATCGATCTCCTGATACGGCTCGTGACCCTTGCCGGCGATCAGCACCACATCGCCGGGACGGCCGTCCGCGATCGCCTCGGCGATGGCGACGGCGCGATCGCGGCGCACGCGGATCGCGGCGGGATTGGAAAAGCCGGCCACGATGTCGGCCACGATGGCATCGCCGTTCTCGGTGCGCGGATTGTCGTCGGTCACGATCACCATATCGGCGCCGGCCTCGGCGATCGCCGCCATCTGCGGACGCTTGCCGCGATCACGGTCGCCACCGCAGCCGAACACGCAGATCACCCGGCCCGCCGCATGCGCGCGCAGTGCCGACAGCGCCTGTTCCAGCGCATCGGGCGTGTGCGCGTAATCGACCACCACCAGCGGCCGGCCCTGTTCGCCGCCGAGCCGGTTCATGCGGCCGTTCACCGGCTGCAGCCGCGACAGCAACGCGGCGATCGCCTCCGCGCCCATGCCGAGCGCATGCAGGGTCCCCGCCACTGCAAGCAGATTGTCGACGTAGAAGCGACCGAGCAGCGGCGAACGGACCGGATAGCGGACGTCGCCGATGCGCAGCACGAAGGCGATGCCGGTGATGTCGAGCACCACGTCCTCCGCCTGCACGACCGCATCGCGATGACCGCGCGAACTCACGCCGACGGCGCGCACGTCCGGCGCCAGACCGGCGTGCAATGCGACACCGAAGGCATCGTCGAGATTGATCACCGCGGCGCCGAGGTCCGGCCAGGCGAACAGCTTCGCCTTCGCCGCGGCGTAGGCATCCATCGTGCCGTGGTAATCGAGATGATCGCGGGTCAGATTGGTGAACACGCCGACCCGGAAGTGCACGCCGTCGACGCGCCCCTGATCAAGCGCATGGGAGCTGACTTCCATCGCCACCGCTTCGGCGCCCTGCTCGCGCAGATCGGCGAGCATCGCATGCAGCGACAGCACCAGCGGCGTGGTGAATCCGGTCGGCACCGCTTCGCCGTACAGCCCCGCGCCGAGCGTGCCGATGGTGCCGGCGCGGCGACCGGACAGCGTCCACGCCTGCGCCAGCAACTGCACGGTCGAGGTCTTGCCGTTGGTGCCGGTGACGCCGACCGTCGTCATCGCGCGGGTCGGCGCGCCGTGAAAGGCATCGGCCATCGCACCGAGCCGTGCACGCAGGCCGGGCACCGCGATCAGCGGCAGGCCGGACTCGACGGCAGCGGCGTATTCGTCCGGCAGCGGCGGCTCGAACAGCACCGCGACCGCGCCCGCGGCCTTCGCCTGGGCGACGAAATTCAGCCCGTGCGCGCCGAAGCCCGCGATCGCGACGAAGGCGTCGCCCGCGCGGATCGCACGACTGTCCTGGACCAGACCGCCAATGTCGAGCGCGGGATCGAACGCGGCATCGATGCCGGCGGCTTCGTTCCCGGCGGTCTGCCGCAGCAGTTCGGCAAGGCGCATGCGACGGCTCATCGCGCACCGCCCGCGGGCGTGGTGATCACAGGCGCATCGATCGCGGGCACGGCGACCGGTGCGACCGGCGCAAGTCCGGCCTGACGACGACGGACATCCGCGGCCGCCTGCGCCGCGAGCCAGGTCTCGATGTCGTCCGGCGGCACGTCCATCAGTCGCAGCGCACCTTCCATCACGTTCTTGAACACCGGCGCGGACACCAGACCGCCGGTGTAACCGCGCGTCGGATCGGGATCCTTCAGCACCACCACCATCGAGAACCGCGGGCTGTCCACCGGCACCAGCCCGGCGAAGAACGCGTTGTAGCGACGCGAATACCCGCCGTTGTAGGAGATGCGCGCGGTGCCGGTCTTGCCGGCGACGTGATATCCGAGGATCGCGGCCTGGGTCGCGGTGCCGCCCGGCTCGGTCACGGTCTGCATCATCCGCACCACTTCATGCGCGATCGCCGGATCCAGCACCTGCACCGGTTCGCCCGCCTCGCCCTTGATGAAGGTCGGCGTGATCGCGCGTCCGCCATTGCCCAGCGCAGCGTAGGCGTGCGCGATCTGCAGCGGCGTCGCGTTGAGACCATAGCCGTAGGACATGGTCTGCTTGTCGGTGCCGCTCCAGCGCGCCGGCGGCGACAGCATCCCCGGACTCTCGCCCGGGAACCCGCTGCCGGTGCTGCGCCCGTAGCCGAACCGCACCAGGAAATCGTAGAAAACGCGACTCTCCATGCGATGCACGATCTTCGCCGCGCCGACGTTCGAACTCTTGGTGATCACGCCGGTGGTATTGAGCACGCCGTAGTTGTGGGTGTCGGTCGTCCGCCACCGGCCGTTCGGAATCCAGCCGGGGTTGGTGTCGAACACGGTGTCCGGCGTGATCACGCCCGCTTCGAGCGCCGCGGCCACGGTCAGCGGCTTCATCGTCGAGCCCGGCTCGATGAGGTCGGTGACCGCACGATTGCGATGCGCATCGCGGGGGCCGACCCCGGCCGCGTTCGGATTGAACGACGGCAGATTGGCCATCGCCAGCACTTCGCCGCTGGCCACATCGAGCACCACCACCGAACCGCTGACCGCACCGGTCTCGGACAGTGCGCGTTTGAGTTCGCGATAGGCGAGGAACTGGATCCGGCGATCGATCGTGAGCGTGATGTTGCGCCCCGGTTCGGCCGGGCGCACGAGATCGATCTCCTCGACGATGCGGCCGCGATTGTCGCGGATCACGCGCTTCACGCCCGGGTTGCCGGACAGCATCTCGTCGAACGCCAGTTCCAGTCCTTCCTGGCCGCGATCATCGATGTTGGTGAAGCCGAGCACGTGGGCGATGGCTTCGCCCTGCGGATAGAAGCGGCGATATTCGCGCTGCGAGGACACGCCCGGCACGTTCAGGGCGAGAATGCGCCGCGCTTCGGCCGGATTGATCCGGCGCTTGAGGTAGACGAATTCCTTGTCCGCACGCAGGGTCAGCTTGCGGGTCAGGGTCTCGACGTCCACGCCGAGGGCGGTCGCCAGCTGCGGCAGACGCTCCGGATACTTCAGCAGCTCACCGGGGGTCGCGGTGATCGATTCCACCGGCGTCGACACCGCCAGCGGCTCGCCATTGCGGTCGGTGATCATGCCGCGCGAAGTCGGGATCTCGATCTCGCGCACGAAGCGCTCGTCGCCCTGCTCGCGATAGAAATCGTCGCTGATCAGCTGCAGATAGGCGGCACGGGCGACCAGCGTCGCCGCGCACAGGGCGAGCGCACCGGACACCAGCATCAGCCGGCCGCGCAGGTCGAACCGGGCCCGGCCGCGCGCGCCCGGGCCGCGCGACTCGACGCGACGCTGGCGCCACCGGGCGATGCGTTCGGACAGGCCGCTCATGGACGCACCACCACGATGTCCGCCGGTTCCGGCGTCTTCATGCCCAGCCGGTCGCGCGCCACCTTGTCGATGCGGTTGCTTTCGGCCCAGGTCGCCTGTTCCAGCTGCAGCCGGCTGAATTCGATGTTGAGCTCGTCGCGGGCCTTTTCCTGGCGCGACAGTTCGGTGAACAACTGGCGATGGCGATAGCGTGCGTGCACGACGCCGATCGCCGAGGCCAGATCGGCCAGCACCAGCACGGTGAGCACCAGGGACAGGCGGGGACGCAGGCTCATGCGTCCCCCAGCTTTTCGGCCACGCGCAGCACCGCGCTGCGTGCGCGGGGGTTGGCCGCCAGTTCGTCCTCGTCCGCCTTGCGGGCGTCGGCGACGATCCGCAGGGTCGGCACGAACGCGATCTCCACCGGCATCCGGCGGTTGGCCGGCGGCGCCTTGGCATGGCGGGCGATGAACTGCTTGACGATCCGGTCCTCCAGGGAGTGGAAGCTGATGACGACCAGACGGCCGCCCGGACGCAGCGCGGCATGGGCGGCTTCGAGACCGCGCTCGAGATCGTCCAGCTCGCGATTGATGAAGATGCGGATCGCCTGGAAGCTGCGGGTGGCGGGATGGATCTTCTGCGCGCCGCGCGGCACCACCGACGCGATCAGCTCGGCCAGTTGCGCGGTGCGCAGCAGCGGCGTCTCGCCGCGCCGGGCGACGATCGCGCGGGCGATGCGCCGGCTCTGCTTTTCCTCGCCATAGGTCCACAGCACGTCGGCGATCTCGCGCTCGCCGGCGCGGGCCAGCCATGCGGCCGCGCTTTCGCCGGAGTCCGGATCCATGCGCATGTCGAGCGGACCATCCTTGCCGAAGCTGAAGCCGCGTTCGGCCACGTCGAGCTGGGGCGAGGACACGCCGAGGTCGAACAGGACACCGTCGAGGCCCTGCCGCGCGAGCGCCCAATGCGCGAGATCGGCGAAGCTGCCGCGGTGGATCGCGACGCGCGCATCCGCGCCGAACTCGCGTTCGGCGACCCGGATCGCTTCGGGATCCTTGTCCATCAGCAGCAATCGACCTCCGTCGTTCAGGCGATCCAGCACGCCACGGGCATGACCGCCACGCCCGAAGGTGCCATCGAGATACGCTCCATCCTTCCGAATCCTCAGCCCGTCCATGACCTGCACGAACATTACTGGCAAGTGCTGCGCCGGAAGGTGGGCGGGCACCGCACCCGCGCCACCCGCGGTCACAGCTGCAGATCGAGCATCGCTTCGCCGAGATCCGCATCGCTCAGCGTCATGCGGATCTGCGCGTGATGCGCCTGCTCGCTCCACAATTCGAACTTGTCGCCCATGCCCAGCAGCACGGCGCGCTTGTCGATGCCCACCGCACTGCGGTGGCTCGCGGGAATGCCGATGCGACCATTGCCGTCGGGTTCGACGAAGGTCGCCGCACCCACCAGCTTCAACTGCAGGCTGCGGCTGACGCTCTTGGTGCGCGGCAACGCGTTGACCTGATCGCGCACCTTCTCCCAGACCGGCTGCGGGTAGAGGTAGAGCGAACCGGCTTCGAACGGGTTGTAGGTGAGGACCAGGCGGCTTTCGCACACCCGAGCGATCAAGTCCCGGTAACTGGTCGGAATCGCCAGCCGGCCCTTGTCGTCGATCGTGATGGCGGTCTCACCTTGGAACACGTACACCCTGCCCGGTCGTGCCCGTCTCAGCGGGC